>NZ_JAGPXJ010000067.1:0-43233 GCF_018070605.1 Streptomyces sp. B15 | reverse complement strand
TCCGGGTCCAGGCCGGCGCCCTCCCGCAGGGCGAGCGGTGCCGGCCGCTCCGGCTCACCCCCGGGACGCCCTCGCCACGCACCGCCGGGCTGCCTTCGGCCGGGTCGAGCGCCGTCGGCGGGTCGCCGCTCCGGCTGGGGGTGCGCGGTGCCGACCGGCGCCGTGGGCCACGTCATGACGACTGCTCCAGGCCGGAGGGCCGGGCCGCGCCGTGGTGCCCGGCGGCGCGGCGGGCCAGTGCGGTGGTCGAGCGGCCGTCCAGGTAGGGGAGGAGCAGTACGCGACCGCCCCACTCCTCCAGCGTGGAGGCCTCCGGCAACCGCTCCGTGCCGTAGTCGCCGCCCTTGACCCACACATGGGGGCGCAGTTCCCGCAGCAGGCGCTCGGGGGTGCTCTCGTCGAAGACGGCGATAGCGTCGACACAGTCGAGCCCGGCCAGCACCGAGATCCGGTCGGCCTCCGGGGTGATCGGCCGGCCCTCGCCCTTGAGCCTGCGCACGGACACATCCGAGTTGAGGCAGACGATGAGGCAGTCGCCGGTGCGGCGCGCGTTCTGCAGCATCCCCACGTGCCCGGCGTGCAGCAGGTCGAAGCAGCCGCCGGTGGCCACCACGGTGCCGCCGCGGGCCCGTACGGAGGCGGCCAGGGCGCGCGCGTCGTCCGTCTTGCTCACCGGAGGCGTCGGCGGGGCGGCGGGCACACCGCCCCACAGCGCCGGATTGCGCACCCCGCCCGCGGCCACGAACGCACCGGACTGCCGCACCGCCTCATGGGTGGCCTCCTCCGGCAGGGCGCCGTCGGCCAGCGCCCGGGCGGCCGTCGCCGCGAAGCAGTCACCCGCGCCGCAGGGGTCGCCGTCGACCTCCTGGAGCGGGGGGAAGTACAGCGGTGCCTCGTCCCCGGGCCGGGCCAGCACCGCGCCGCGCCTGCCCAGCGTCACCGCGACGGCCGCGCTGCGCCACTCCGAGGCGAGGGCCGCGCCGCGCCACCCGTGCCCGTGCAGCCCGTCGCCGTTCGCGTCCCGATGGTCCCCGGAGCACAGCGCCATGGCCTCGCCCGCGTTCGGCGTCACCAGCCGGGCGCCCGGCACCGGCGGCTCACCGCGCGGGTGGGGATCCCACACCACCTGGGTGTGTCCGGCCAGTACGGCGAGTTCGGCGCGCAGCCGGGCGGCGACCCCGCGCCCGTAGTCGGAGACCAGCACCGTGTGCGCCCCCGCGAGCGCCGCCCGCACCTCGTCGGTCACCGGCCCAACGGTGCCGCCGCCGCGGTCCACCCGCAGCAGCGGTCGCCCGTCGGCGCACAGCCGGGTCTTGACGGGCACACTGCCGCGCAGCGGCAGCTCCAGCAGCCGCACCCGGGGGGTGAGCAGATCGCGTACCGTCTGGTCGGACCGGCTCTGGCCGAGCGCCGTGACGAGCACGATCTCCGGGCCCCCCTCCGATCCCCCCGCCGCGTCCGGCGGGAAAGCCCCGGCCAGCGTCGCGGCGAGCCCGGCCCCGCCGGGCCGGTCGTGTTCCTCGGCCACGTCCAGCACCGGCGCGGGAGCGTCCGGCGCCAGCCGGTGGGCCTGGCCCTCGACGTCGGTGTCCAGCAGCGTGTCGCCGACGACGACGAGCGGGCGGTTGCGTGGCATGACGGCTTCCTTCGTCCTGCGGGAAGGGGCTTGGGGGCACGGTTCACAGTCGGGGCGGCCCACCGCCTTCCGCCGCACCCAGCGGCGCTTCGACCGCGGGCAGCGGCGCGGTGGCCGACAGCAGGTCCTCGGCCGGTTCCTGCGCCGCGTCGAACGCCTCGCACAGCAGGTGCACGGCCACCAGGTGCACCTCCTGGACGGTCGCGGTGGTGTCCGCCGCCACGCACAGTGCCGCGTCGGCCGCCGCCGCCAGCGGGTTGGGCGCGGGCCCGGTCAGCGCCCACACCCGCAGTCCCGCCTCGCGGCCCGCCAGCGCGGCGTTGACCAGGTTCTCGCTGCGCCCCGAGGTGGACAGCAGCAGCAGGACGTCTCCGCGGCGCCCGTGTGCCGCGACCTGACGGGCGTACAGGTCGGCGAAGCCGTAGTCGTTGCCGATGGCCGTCACGGCGGAGGTGTCGGCGTGCAGGGCGATGGCGGAGTACGGCCGGCGCTCGCCCTGGTAGCGGCCGACGAGCTCGGCGGTCAGATGCTGGGCCTGTGCCGCGCTGCCGCCGTTGCCCGCGGCCAGCAGCCGGCCACCGGCGCGCAGCGCCTCGGCCAGCCGCTCCCCCCAGGCGGTCACCTGGGCCGTGTGCTGTTGACGGAACGCGGCCACGGCCTGTTCGAGCGCCTGGCAGTGTGCGTGTGCGGGGTCGGCAGGAAGCATGTCGGCGGCCTGACGGCCGGGACCGGCCGGCGGCCTCCCTCCTTCGCGCTACGGGTCGGTGCCACGGGGACCACTGCTGTGGGGAGCGGGCGGGGAAGAGACGGAAGATGAGAAAGGGCGGCCCTGGGCCGCGGGTCCGGGGCGGGCCGAGCTGCCTCAGCGGGCGGCCGGTGTCATGGGTACGGCTGCCGGCTGCGCGGCGGCCCGCGTCGCGCGTGCGTCCAGCACCCGCCGGTAGACCTCCTCCGTCTGCGCCACCACCCGCGCCCAGCTGTACCGGGACAGCACCCGCCGTCGCCCGGCGGCGCCGTACGCCCGGCCCCGGGCAGGCATCGCCAGCAGCGTCCGCACCGCGTGCGCCAGCGCCTCCGGGTCGCGGGGCGGCACCAGCAGTCCGGTGCCGCAGTGCGCGACGGTGTCGCACTGGCCCCCGACGGCGGTGGCCACCACGGGCGTCCCACAACTCATGGCCTCCAGCGGGACGATGCCGAACGGCTCGTAGTCGGCCGGGCACAGCACGGCGTCCGCCGCGCGCATCAGCCGCGGCACCTCCTCCCGGTCCAGCCCGCCGGTCAGATGCACCCGGTCGGCGACGCCCAGCTCGCGGGCCAGCTCGCGCAGCCGCACCGCCTCCGGGTCGCGGTCCAGCTCCGCGCCCTTCGGGCCGCCCGCGACGATCAGTTCGGCCTCGGGTATCCGGCCGAGCGCCGCGATGGAGAGCGCGGCGCCCTTGCGCGGCACCAGCCGGCCGATGTGCGCCAGCAGCGGGCGGTGGGTGGGGCGTCGCCACTGCGGGCCGGTGGGGGTGAACACGTCCGGGTCGACACCGCAGGGGACGATGGAGACGTGGCCGGCGCCCACCCGCATCGCGGTCAGCTCCGCCACCTCGTCCCGGCAGGTGGCGATGATCCGGTCGCAGGAGGTGCCGACCGCCGTCTCGCAGGGGATGCGTTCGCCGGGGCTGGTGTCGGCGTCGCCCTGGTGCCGCTTCTTGACGGTGCCCAGCGCGTGGTAGGTGTGCAGGAACGGCAGGCCGCCCACCAGGCCGTCCTGGGCGGCCTGCAGGGTGGCGAGCCCCGACATCCAGAAGTGGGAGTGCACCAGATCGGGCCGCTCGGCGGCCCACCGGGACGACAGGAAGGCGCCGAACAGCCCCATGTAGGGCAGCAGTTCGTCCTTCGGTACGGGACGGGGCGGACCCGCGGGCACATGGTGGACGTCCACGCCGTGCCGCATCGGCAGCCGCTCGGGCAGGTCGGGGGAGTCCCGGCGGGTGTAGACGGTCACCCGGTGCCCCTGTTCGGCCAGGGTCTCGGCGAGCCGCGCCACATGGACGTTCTGGCCGCCGGCGTCGGCGCCGCCCAGTGCCGCCAGCGGACTGGCGTGCTCCGAGACGAGCGCGATGCGCAGCGGCTCCTTCTTCCGGGCCGTCCCGGCCGCCCGGGCTGTCCGGTCCGACATCAGCGGGTCACCTCCTCGAGAAGCTCCTCCCAGCGGTGCAGGAACTGTTTGAGCCCGTACCGGTTCAGCGCGGCGCGCCGGGCACGTTCGCCGTCCTCGGCCGCGGCCTGCGGCTCGTTGAGGTACCGGCGTGCCGCCTCGGCCAGCACCTCGGGGCGGGTGGAGAGCGTGCCGGTGCCCTCCGGCACCGCCTCGACCGCCTCGGTGGTGGCCAGCGCGACCACGGGCATGCCCAGGTGCATGGCCTCCAGCAGTGACAGGCCCAGCGACGTCCACCGCACCGGGTGCAGATAGAAGCGCCGCCGCGCCATCGCGGAGTGCAACTGCTCCTGGGGCAGGTCCTGCGCGCGGCAGCGCTCGGGCGGCAGCCCCAGGTGTGCGTCGAGCCCGGCGGTCCGCATGCCGAAGACGTCCAGCGGCGCCGCCTCGCTCAGCGCGGGCAGCAGATCGGTGCCGACGTACCGGCCGCGCCGTACGGGGTCGTTGACGACGACTGCCGCGCGGCCCAGCTCACCGGTCCACCGGTGGCCGGGGTCGACGATGCCGTGCTCGATGACGGTGGTGCGCGTCGTGCCGTTGTCCCAGAAGAGCCGGTTGAAGTGGGTGACGTGCACCAGCGTGACGTCGTCCCGGTCGGCGTACGGATGGCGGGTGTCGGGCACCGCACCGTCGGGTGCGTTGTGCTCCAGGTAGACGGCCGGGATGTCGCGGCCCGGACGGCGTCCGCCCAGCCGGCGCTCGGCCAGCTCCTCCTCGTGCGGGCGCTGCAGCACGACGACGTCCACGTCCAGCTCGGCCAGCTCCCGCGGGCCGACCTCGCGCACGGACTCCGGCCAGGCGAAGGTCTCGGCCCGGCCCAGCCCGTCGGGGCCCCGGTCGGGCAGCACGGGCACGAGATAGGTGTGCGGTCCCTGGACGAACGCCGTCGTCCAGGAGCCGTGCACGTGCCACAGCAGAATCCTCATGCGCGGGCCTCCTCGGCCGTCCGGTCCGTGGGGTGTGTGCGGGCCGTGTGCGGGGCCCGCGAGGGCGAGGCGGGCGGCAGCCGGTCGAGCGCCGCCAGCACCTGGGCGTCGTCCACCGCGTCCAGACACGGGTGGCCCGGCACCGGGCAGGTCACCTCGCGGGTGCCGGCACACGGCGCGCTCTGGTCGCCGAGCAGCATGTGCGGTACCCCGAACGGCGCCCACCGGTCGGCCGGTACGACGGGGGAGAACAGACAGACCACCGGGGTGCCCACGGCAGCCGCCAAGTGGGAGGGGCCGGTGTTGCCGACGACTGCCGCGCGGGCACCGGCCAGCACGCCCGCCAACTCGTGCAGCCCGGTGCGGCCGCCCAGGTCGAGCGCGTGTTCCCCGGCGACGGTGGCCGTCAGCTCCTTCTCCGAGGTACCGCCGGTGACCACCACCCGGTGCCCGGCGTCGGCGAGCGCCGCCACCGCGCGCCTCGCCCGCTCCCGGCTCCAGGCCCGGGCCGGTGCCGAGGCGCCGGGGTGGACGACGACGTAGGGGTCGGTCCCGGTCAACGGGCCGGTGTCCGGCGGGGGGTGGATCGTCAGGCCCCCGTGGTCGCCCTCCGGCAGCGCGAACCCGGCGGCGGCCGCCAGGTCCATGGCCGCCTCCGCCTCGTGCCGTCCGGCCGCCCTGCGGTGCCGCAGCTCGAGCAGCGAGCCGGGGTAGTCCTCGCTGTCCGCGCCGACCCACTCCACCCCGGCCAGCTTCAGCAGCAGGGCGATGGGCAGCGGGCTCTGGTGGTAGGAGGTGAGGACAAGGGCACGGTCGAAGCGCCGCCGGGCGAGGGCTTCGACCAGCGTGGCGGTCTCGGCGCGGTCCACGGCGGCGGGCCGGCGGCCCACCCAGGGCGCGTCGAAGGTGAGCACCTCGTCCACTCCCGGCAGCAGCCGCGCCGCGCCCTCACCGAGCGGGCCCGCCAGCAGCGTCACCCGCCGTGAACCGGCGGCCGCCATCCGCACGGCGGGCCCGGCCAGCAGTACGTCACCGACGCTGTCGAGCCGTACCACGAGGGTGTGGGGGGCAGCGGCCCCGGAATCCGTGCGCGGATCGGTGTGCGGGCCGGTGTGCGGGTGGGTCATGTCGGGCCTCCAGGCCGGGCGGGGGCACCGACCAGCGCGCGGACGGCCGCCGCCAGATGTGCGGCGGTGCGGGGAGCCGCGCGGGTCTCGGCCGCGCGGGTGGCGGTGTTGGGTACGAGCACACCGGTGGCTCCGGCCCGGTGTGCGGCGCCGAGGTCGGCGGCGATGTCCCCGACGACGGCGGTCTCCGGGGGGCGCACCCCCAGTACCCGGCAGGCGGCGAACACCAGGCCGGGCTCCGGCTTGCGGCAGCCGCAGCCGTCCTGCGGCCGGTGCGGACACACGGCGGTCACCGCGAGCGGTCCCACCAGTGCCTCCATCCGCGCGTGCAGCGCGTCCAGTTGCGTCAGCCGCAGCAGGCCGCGTCCGACGTCGGGCTGGTTGCTCACCACACCCGCCGGCACCCCGGCAGCACGCAGTGCCGCCAGTGCCTCCCGCGCGGAGGGGCGCGGCCGGATCCGCCCCGGGTCGGTGTTGTGCGGTACGTCCTCCACGAGGGTGCCGTCCCGGTCGAAGAGGACGGCGCGGGGCCGCCCGCACGCCGGTACCGCCGCGCAGGGTGCCGAACTCGTGTGGGGGATACGTACCAGCGGCTCTGCGGGGCCGTCCTGGTACCAGGTGGCGGTCGCCGTACGCAGCACCACCGCCGCCGGGCGCGCGCTGCGGGCTGCGGGCGCAGACTCCACGGGTGCCTGGCTGTTCATGCCCACACCTCCCGCTCCTCGGTGCCGTGGACGCGCCGCTCCCCGCCGCCGGCGCTCGGCTCCCCGCCGCGGACGACCGGGCGCTGCCCTCCGCTGTCGCGCGCGGGCAGTGCCCGCAGCCGGCCGCTTGCCCAGTGGTAGGTGGCGACGGGCGGGATCAGCAGGCTGCTCAGCAGCATGGTGAGGCTCTCGTCGCGGGTGCGCGGCCCCGGGCGCAGGCGCGCGTACAGGAATTCGCCGGTGCCCAGCAGCCACATCCCGCCCAGCACCGCCGCGGCGCGGCCGCGTCCGGCGGCCAGCCCGCCGAGCGCGGCACCCGCCGCCGCCGTGACGGCCACATGGCGCGGCAGCCGGCCGCGGGCGGCTCCGGCGCGCCGCCACCAGCCGGGGCCGTGGATGCGGTTCATCAACACGTCGTCGGCGTTTCCGCGTTGGGCGCGCACCGAGACCCAGCGGTCGGCGGGCCGCACCGGGTGCACCGTGTGCCGCTCGCCTTCCGTCAGCCGCCATCCGGCGGCCAACAGCCGCAGCGCCAGGTCGGCGTCCTCGCGGAAGGCGCGGCGGAAGCGTTCGTCGAAGCCGCCGACGGCCTCCAGCGCCACCCGCCGGAAGGCCATGTCGGCGGTGATCCAGCGCGCGTCGGCGAGTCCGGCCGTGTTGCGCTCCCAGTCCGTGGGCCGCCGGTGCGCGGGCAGCGGGACGGTGATGCGGCCCTGGCTGCCGGCCGTGTCGGGACCGGCAGCGGCCAGGTCGGCGGCGAGCCGCCGCGTCCACCGCTCGCCGGGGAGCACGTCGTCGTCCAGGAAGGCGATCCACTCCTCGCCGACCGTCCGCCAGCCCACGTTCCGCGCCGCGGCGGGCCCGGCTGCCGTGCCCGGCACCACCTCGACCAGTGGGGCCAGTTCGTCCGGCACCTCGACCGGCAGCGGACCGCACGCGCGGGCCGGCCGGTCGTCCACCAGCACGATCCGGCGCGGGCGCGGCGGGCCGGCGTCGGCCAGCGCTCTGAGCGTCCCGGCCAGCGACGGCCGGCCCAGGGTGGGGATGACGACGGCGAACCCGGGCTCGGCGTCCGGCTGTCCGGTGCTCACGTGGACTCCCCTCGTACGGCGTCGAGCCTTTCGGGGCGCGGGGCCCCGGCGGGCTGCGCGGTCTCCTCGGGCCGGTGGAAGAAGCTCGCGCGCCGCACCACGTACGGGCCGATGGCGAGCAGATCCACGGGTGACGAGCCGAAGCACTCCAGCGCGTCACGCGGGTCGTCCACCATCGGCCGCCCCGCCGTGTTCAGGCTGGTGTTGACCACGACCGGCAGCCCGGTGCGCCGCTCGAACGCCGCCAGCATCCGGGCGACCAAGGGCTCCTGCTCGCGGTCGACGGTCTGGATGCGCGCGGTGCCGTCGGTGTGCACCACGGCGGGGATGCGGTCCAGCCAGGCGGGCCGTACGTCGTGGACGAACAGCATGTAGGGGCTCGGTAGCGGGCCTTCGAAGATCTCCGGTGCCCGCTCCTTCAGCACCATCGGCGCCACGGGACGGAACTGCTCGCGGCCCTTCACATCGTTGAGGCGTTCCAGGTTCTCGGCCCGTCCGGGGTGCGCCAGCAGCGAGCGGTGGCCCAGCGCGCGCGGCCCGTACTCGGAGCGCCCCTGGAACCAGGCGACGATCGCGTCCTGGGCGAGGGCCTGCGCCACCGTCTCGGCCACGTCGTCGGGCCGCTCGAACGGCACCCCGGCGGTGGTGAGCCACTCGCGCAGCTGCGCCTCGTCCCACTGCCGCCCCAGGTCGGCCCCGCCCATCGGCGCGGTCGTGTCCCCGCCCCTGGAGGCCAGCGCCAGCGCACCGCCCAGCGCCGTACCGGCGTCCCCGGCCGCCGGCTGCACCCATACCCGCGAGAAGGGGCCCTCGGCGGCCAGCCGCGCGTTGGCCACGCAGTTGAGCGCCACACCGCCCGCCATGGTGAGCAGTTCGTCGTGGGTGCGGCCGTGCAGCCAGCGCACCATGTCCAGCAGCGTGTCCTCCAGTACCCGCTGGGCGCCGGCCGCCAGATCCGCCTGCTCCTGCGTCCAGTCCTGCCCCGGGCGGGCCCGGGGCGCGAAGCTCTCCCAGGGCACGTCCTTGGCGACGAACCCGCCGTCCCCGGTGGAGTGCACATACCTGGCCAGCTCGGCGGCCATCCGCGGCCTGCCGTAGGAGGCCAGCGCCATCACCTTGTACTCGTCGCTGGAGCGCAGGAAGCCCAGGTGCTCGGTCAGTTCCTCGTAGACGAGGCCGAGCGAGTGCGGCAGCTGCTGACTGTGCAGCGGCTCGACGGCCGCGCCGCGGCGCCGCGCCGCCAGATGGGACGTCGACTCGCCGCGCCCGTCCACCACCAGCACCGAGGACCGCTCGGCGTGCGGCGCGGCGAACGCGCTGGAGGCCGCGTGCGCCATGTGGTGCGGGACGAAGTGCACCTTCTCGCGGTCGAGGCCGGGCAGCGCGTCGCACAGGAAGGACGGCGCCTCCCGCGCGTACGTCAGCCGCAGCGGGTCCCACGGGTCGTCGAGTTCCATGTCGGCGGCGGGCTTGGCCAGGTCCGGGTCGAAGGAGTAGGCCACCGCGTCGATGTCCTGCGGCCGCAGCCCCGCTTCGGCCAGGCACCACGCCGCGGACTTGCAGGGCAGCTCCCAGGCGGCGAACGGCACCGGCCGCTTGCCGTGCTTGCGGCGGGAGAACCGCTCCTCCTCCGCGGCGGCGACCGTGTGTCCGTCGATGACGAGCGCGGCTGCCGGGTCGTGGAAGAGGGCGTTGATACCGAGAACACGCATGGTCTGCCTTTCGCCGGAGAGGGCGGGAGGGTGGTGGGGTCAGCCGCCGGAGTGCGTGTGGGCGCGGAACCAGCCGATCGTCCGCTCCAGCCCGTCGCGGGCCGTGACGCGGGGCTCCCACTGGAGCTTTCCGCGGGCCAGGGTGATGTCGGGGCAGCGCACCGCCGGATCGTCGCTGGGCCGCTCCACGAAGCGCAGGCCGGAACGGGAGCCGGTCAGCTCGATGACCAGCTCGGCCAGTTCCTGCATGGTGATCTCGTCCGGGTTGCCGATGTTGACCGGACCCAGCAGCTCGGAGCCGGCCATGGCCAGGACGCCGCGCACCGTGTCCTCGACATACGCGAGCGAGCGGGTCTGCCGCCCGTCACCCGTCACCGTGAGCTCCTCGCCGGCCAGCGCCTGCCGCACGAAGGTGGGGACGGCCCGCCCGTCGTAGCCGCGCATCCGCGGCCCGTAGGTGTTGAAGAGCCGGACGATGCCCACATTGCTGCCGTGGACGCGCGCCTCCGCCGCCGTCAGTGCCTCGCCGAACCGCTTGGCCTCGTCGTACACGCTGCGCGGCCCGACCGGGTTCACATGCCCCCAGTACCGCTCGCTCTGCGGGTGCTCCTGCGGGTCGCCGTACGCCTCCGAGGTGGAGGCCTGCACGAACCGCGCCCCGTGCCGCCGGGCCAGCGCCAAAGCGTTGCGGGTGCCCGCACTCCCCGTCTCCAGGGTGTGCAGCGGCATCCGAAGATAATCGGCGGGCGAGGCCGGTGAGGCGAAATTCAGTACGAGGTCGGGCGGGGCAAAGGAGCCGGAACTCCGCGCCACCTCGAAAGGGCGGCAGATGTCGGCTTCCAGCAAGGTGAATCCCGGCCGCCCGGTCAGATGCGCCACATTTTCCGGGCGGCCGGTGCAGAAGTCGTCCACGCAGGTGACGTCGCATCCGCTTTCCAGCAGCGCGGTGCACAGATGCGAGCCGAGAAATCCCGCCCCGCCCGTGACGACGGCGTGCCGGAAACGGGATATGGCATCGGTGGGGACGTCCATGAACACTCCTACGGTCACGGGCACCGTGCCATGGGGCACAGCCGATTCCTGAGGTGGAGGGCCCTCTCAAGAGGGGAAGCGATGTACTGTCTTTCCTCGTTCTCCCGGGCCATGGAACGCGGAATCATGACGCGCTGAAGGGCCGGTCAGTTCGCTCTCTCAGCGTGCGGCTCGGTAAGTCCGGTCGCAACCGAGAAGCTGTCGAGCGCTGCTCACCGTGGTCGAGTACTCGACCGGTCGACACCACACACAATGCCGTCACCGCCTGTCATTGAGCGCTGTATAGGGGGGTCAATCGTGGACGCTCTGTGACTGGCGTCCGATCGCGCTCCGGGCTGTGAGCAAGGCAACGCGGAGTCATTTCCTCGCAGGTCAGAACGGAGAAAAACGACCTACTGGTCGGTTCGCGGCGGCATTCGGGGACTGGCCGAAGTGAACCGTCTGTGAACATGGCTGAGGGCAACAGGCGCGAGCCATTCCGCCTGTTTCTCCACTTCCGGCTTCTCCTTCTTCTCCGCCCCCTGTCGCCTGCCCTCCCGCGTGAATTCCCCATGCCTTTTCTTCACCCGATTGCCGCCCGCTGGGCCGAGCGCTTCCGACGCCGCCCCGCCGCCCCGGCGGGATCCGCCGGCTCCGAGCGCTCCGAACGCAGCCCCTGGCGCTCCCTGCGCTACCCCAGCATGCGCTGGTGGTCCGCGGCCAACCTCGTCTCCAACGTCGGCACCTGGATGCAGCTGACGGTGCAGAACCTGCTGGTGCTCCAGCTCACCGGCTCCGCCGCCACCACCGGCCTCTCGCTGGCCGTGCAGGCGGCTCCGGGCCTGCTGCTCAGCCTGGTCGGCGGCAGCCTCGTCGACTCCTGGCCGCGCAAGATGACCGCCTCGGTCAGTCAGGCGCTGCTCGGTGTGGTCGCCTTCAGCACCGCCACGTTCGTCGCCTTCGACATGCTCACCGTCCCGCTGCTGATGGTGCTCGCCGCCGTCACCGGCTCCATCGCCACGGTCGACAACCCCGCCTGCTCGCTGCTCGGCAACGACCTGGTCAAGCGCAAGGACGTGCCCTCGGCCATTGCGCTGGGCTCGGTGGTGCACAGCGCCGGACGGCTGCTGGGCACCGCCGCCGCCGGTGCCACGGTCGCCTGGTTCGGTATGGCGTCCGCCTATGTGGTCAACGGGCTGTCGTTCCTGGCCGTCGCCGCCGTCATCCCCTTCCTGAAGCTGGTGGCGAAGGAGGAGCGGGAACCGCAGACGGTCCACGAACGCACCGCTCCGGCAGCCGTCGAGGACCGGCGCGGCAAGCGCGGCGCCCTGACCGGTGGCACCCGCGAGGGCCTGGTCTACTTCCTGCGCAACCCCCGCCTGGTCTCCCTCGCCGCGATCACCGGTATCTCCGCGATCTTCGGCCGCAACTACCAGCTGACACTGGCCGTCCTGGTCACGGGCCCGCTCGCGGCCGGCGCCGGCGCGTTCAGCACCGTCTCCACCGTGCTCGCGGTCGGCGGTATGGCGGGCGCCGTGCTCGCGGGCTGTCTGCGCAAGCCGTCGGTGCGGCACGTCGCGCTGCTGGCCGCCGCCGGTGCGCTGCTGCAGGCCGTCGCCGGTCTCTCGCCGTCGCTGGTCTTCCTGATCCTGCTGGTGGCGCCGATGGCCGTCGTGGAGTCGGTCTCCGACACCGCGGGCACCACCGTGCTCCAGACCGAGCCGCCCAGCCATCTGCGGGGCCGTGTGCTCGGCGTCTGGCGCAGCGCCAGCACCGGCTGGGGCCTGGTCGGGCCGCCGCTGCTGGGTGTGCTCATGGAGTTCGCCGGTGCCCGGGGCGGGCTGATCGTCGGCGGGCTGGCCATCGTGGCCGTCACCGGTGCCGCGCAGCTGCTGCAGCAGCGCCCCGTCCGGCTGCCGAAGCCGCGGCTGCGGCCTGCTGCCGCCGGCGGTGCCGCCCCGGCAGCGGCACCCGCCCCCGCGCCCGTACCGGACCCGGTGGCGGCCTCCGCCGGGGCCGTGACGGTCGCGGTGCCCGCGCCGCGTACGAGGGCCGCAGCGCCCGTGCCGGAGCCGGAACCGGCGACTGTCTGACGCTTGCGCGCTCCGGCCCGCGCTTTCCGGGGCCCGTACTCGCCGCACCGGCGGATACGGGCCCCGGCTGCTGCGCGGCCGGGCCCGTGTTGCGGGCCATGCGGGTGCCTCACACCATGAAGCGAGGAAGCCGCAAAACAGGGAAGACGGCACAAACTCGGCATGGAGCGACGCGGACAGCGGAGGACACGATGAGCGAAACCAACCCCATCGAGGTGCAGCAGGCCCTCAAGGGAGCCTCCTATCCCGCCGACCGGAAGCCCCTCACCGACCTCGCCAAGAAGAACCACGCGAGCGAGAAGGTCGTGGACAAGATCGCACATCTCAAGAGAGATCGCATCGAGGGTCCCGACCAGGTCGAGAAGGAGATGTTCCGCGGCTGATCCACCGACCCCTCGCCGGCCCGGCCGCCACACCGGGCCGCGCGCTCCGCTGACAGGAGGCGCCATGGACCCGGGTACCCCCGGCGGCAGCGCACCCCCGGGCCCTTCCGGGGGCCGGCGGAGCCGTAGCGAGGCCGTCGCCCAGGACCGGGCCGAGGCCGTCACGGAGGACCGGGCCGAGGCCGTCACCGAGGACCGGGCCGAGGCCGCCACCGAGGAGCGGGACCGGTCCCAGGACGGCCGCAGCCTCTACGACCGGCTCGGCGTGGTGATCGCCACGCGGGACCGGCGCCACCCCCTCGCCCGCACGTTGGAGAGGCTGCTGGCCCTTCCCGAGCGACCGCGCATCCTGGTCGTCGACAACGCCTCGACGGACGGGACGCCGGAGATGGTGCCGCGCTCCTACCCCGAGGTGCAGCTGCTGCGGCTGCCCGTCAACCGCGGTGCCCTGGCCCGCAACGACGGAGTCCGCGCCCTGCACACGCCCTACATCGCCTTCAGCGACGACGACTCCTGGTGGGAGCCGGGCGCCCTGCGCAAGGCGGTGGACATCCTCGCGGCCCGCCCCACCACCGGGCTGCTGGCCGCGGGCATCACCGTGGGCCCCGATGGGCGCCCGGACCCGCTCAACAGCGTGCTGGCGGCCTCCCCGCTGGGCGAGGGGGCCGTTCCACGCAGCCGCAAGGTCCTCGGCTTCCTCGGCTGCGCCGCCGTGGCGCGCAGGCAGGCCTATCTGGACGTGGGCGGCTACCACCCGCTGCTGTTCTTCGGCGCGGAGGAGAAACTCCTCGCCTACGACCTGGCAGCGGCCGGCTGGGAGGTCCTGCACTGCCCGGAGGTGGTCGCCCGGCACAGCCCGGCCGACACCCCGACCGGCCTCCCGGCGGACGCTCCCCGGCCCGGGCGGCAAGCGCTGATCCGCCGCAACGAACTGCTGATCGACTGGCTGCGCCGTCCGCTGCCGGTCGCGCTGTCGCGTACGGCGGCCCTGTGCGCGGCCTCCGTGCGGGACGACCAGGCCCGCCGGGCCGCCCGCGGCCTGCTGCCCCGCCTCCCGGCAGCCCTCCGTCTCCGCCGCCCCCTTCCGGACGCGGTCGAGGGGGCAGCCCGCCTGGTGGAGGGGGCAGCGGCGTGACGGACACCGACGGGCGCCCCGCCGCCGCTCGGACGGAAGGGCCGGCCGAGGACCCCCGCGCCGGCGGACCGGACCACCGCGTGACGGTCGTCGTGATCACCCGCGATCGCAAGGACGAACTGCTGCGCACTCTCGGCCTGCTGGCCCAGCTGCCCGAGCAGCCCCCGGTCATCGTCGTCGACAACGCCTCGAGCGACGGCACCGCCGCCGCCGTACGGGCCGCGCATCCGCACATCACACTGCTGTCGCCGGGCCGCAACACCGGCGCGGTGGGCCGCAACCTCGCCGTGCGCCAGGTCACCACCCCGTATGTGGCCTTCTGCGACGACGACTCCTGGTGGGCGCCCGGCTCGCTGCGGGGCGCCGCCGACCAGTTGGACGCGCACCCGGGGCTGGCGGGCGTGGTCGCGCGGATCGTCGTGGAGCCCGAGGGGACGGAGGACCCGGTGGTGGCCGAACTGCGCCACTCCCCGGTGCCCGGCCCCGACTGGCTGCCCGGCCCGGCGCTGGGCTCCTTTCTGGCCGCCGCGACCTGCCTGCGGGTCTCCGCGTTCCGCGCGGCGGGCGGCTTCGAGCCCCGGCTGTGGCTCGGCGGCGAGGAGGAACTGCTCGCCACCGACCTGGCCGTGCACGGCTGGTGGCTGGCCTTCGCCGAGGACCTCACCGTCCACCACGCGCCCTCCCGGGTACGGGACGCCACGGGCAGGCGCGTCGACGGGCTGCGCAACACCCTCTGGTACACCTGGCTGCGCCGCCCCCTCCCCGCAGCGCTGCGCCGCACCTGGTACCTGGCCCGCACGGTGCCCCGCGACGCGGCCAGCGCCCGTGCTTTCGCCCGGGCGGCCGCGGCCCTCCCCTGGGTGCTCGCCAACCGCCGCCCGGTCCCCGCCCGGGTCGAGGCGCGCCTTGCCGCTCTGGAGAGGGAGCAACGCCGCTCGACGGCACGCCAGTACGTGGGCTGACGGCCGCGTCGACGGCTGGATCGACGGCGGCCGGGGCGGTAGCCCTCCGGCGGTGCGTCGTCCGCCCGAGCTACGGCCCCGACCTACGGCGCCTGTTCGCGTGCCCGCCCGCGTGTCCGTCCGCGGGCGACGCGGAAACCGACGTCGTCCACCGTGAAGGCGGGGTGGCTGCGGCGCCGCGCGGAAGCCCGGCAGCTCCAGTGCTCGTCGAACCAGCCGCCGCCGCGCAGCACCCGGTAGCCGCCGTACACCTCGGGGTCGTACAGGTCCCAGCACCAGTCCCAGACGTTGCCGAGCATGTCGTGGAACCCCCACGCGTTGGGGCGCTTGCCGCCCACCTCGTGGAGGCGCTCGTGCGAGTTGCCGCGGTACCAGGCGATCTCGTCCAGCGGCCCGTAGCGCGGACCTGCCGTACCGGCGCGGCAGGCGTACTCCCACTCGGCTTCGGTCGGCAGCCGGTACCCGTCGGCGTCACCGTCCCACTCGACGCTCCGCTGCCCCTCGCTGTCGGTAACCGGCCGGTAGGCGGGCGCGAGCCCCGCGCCTGCGGAGAGGGCGTTGCAGAACTCGACGGCCTCCCACCAGCAGACACTTTCCACGGGCAGCCGGTCACCCGGCGCGGTGCTCGGCCACCGGCCGGTGACCCGCGCGTACTGGTCCTGGGTGACGGGGAACGCGGCGAGCTCGTACGGCGCCAGCTCGACCTGCCAACTGCGCCGCGTCCGACGGTCGGAGAGGGTGACCCGCCCCGCCGGTACGGCGATCATCCCGACCGGCCCCTGTGCTTCCATGATCCGGCGATCCTACTGTCACCGGTCCGGCTTGGGACCCGGCCCGACCGTGGGTTGGTCTGCACATACCGTCTACATCTAGACTCTCTGTAAAGTCGGCCGACCGTGAACGGAGAACCAGCCGTGGTCACCCCCGCCATGGAAGCGCCCCAGCAGCGCGACCCGCGCCATCTGAGCGACCCGCGCTCGGGGCGGCGCTATCCACTGGACCCGCTGCGCTGGCGGGGCGACGACGGGACGCCGCTGCTGGTCTCACCGGCGCGCGGTCTGGCGCCCGCCGACATCGAGACGGCGGACCGCTCGCTGTGGCGCTACCGCGCCGCCCTGCCCGCCCTGCACACCGCGCAGACCCGCCCGGGGACGTCGGGACCGTCGGCGCAGGCCGCGCAGTCGGCGGTGCGGCCCGTCAGCCTGGGGGAGGGGTGCACCCCGCTGCTGCGGCGGACGTGGGGCGGGGTGGAGGTCGGCTTCAAACTGGAGTGGTTCAACCCGAGCGGAAGCTTCAAGGACCGCGGCAGCAGCGTGATGATCTCCGCGCTGGCCGCACAGGGCGTCGGCGAGGTCCTGGAGGACAGCTCCGGCAACGGCGGCTCCTCCGTCGCCGCGTACTGCGCCGCCGCCGGCGTGGACGCCACCATCCTCGTCCCCGAACACACCTCACCGGCGAAGACGCTGCAGGCCACGGCCTACGGAGCACGGGTCACCCCGCTACCCGGCGACCGGGACGCCACGGCCGCAGCGGCACTGCGCCGGGCGGAGCACACGGTGTACGCGAGCCACAACTGGCACCCGTACTTCCTGGAGGGCACCAAGACACTGGCGTACGAGATCTGGGAGGACCTCGGATTCCGGGCCCCGGACGCGGTGGTCACGGTCGCCGGGGCGGGCAGCACCGTGCTCGGCTGCGATCTGGGCTTCGGTGAACTCCTCGACGCCGGGCAGATCGCGGCACGGCCCCGCCTCCTGGTCGCCCAGCCCGCCAACTGCGCCCCGCTGCACGCCGCGTTCCACGCCGGGCGGGACACCCCCGTCCCCGGCGGGTGGCAGCCGACGCTGGCCGAGGGCACGGCCATCAAGGAGCCGATCCGCCTCCCCGAAGTGCTGGCCGCCGTACGCCGCTCGGGCGGCAGCACGGCCGCGATCCCGGAGGCGGACATCGCCTCGGCCGTCCGCCGGCTCGCGGCCACCGGGCTGTACGCGGAGCCCACCAGCGCCACCGCGGCGGCGGCCGTCGAGGTCTTCGCAGCCCGGGGTCAGCTGCAGCCGGACGAGACCACGGTGGTGATCCTCACCGGCTCGGCCCTCAAGGCGCCCACCGCGATGGCGGCCCTGGTGGAGGGGGCGTCGTGAGCAGCCCGGAGGACGAGGTGTTGCTGCGGGAGGCGGAGAAGATCGTCACCGCGGTCGGCCGGATGTTCCCCGGCCTGTGCGAGGCCGTACTGCACGACCTGCGCAGCCCCGAGCACGCGGTGCGCACGGTGGAGAACAACCTCTCGGGCCGCCGGATCGGCGATCCTGCGACCGAACTGGGCCTGGCCCGCATCGCGGACCCCGCCCACCCCGAGATCCTCCAGAACTACCCCAACCGCTTCCCCGACGGCCGCCCCGCCAAGAGCACCTCGATCGGCATCAAGAACAGCGAGGGCGTCTACATCGCCGCCGTCTGCCTCAACCTGGATGTCTCCGTACTGTCCACCCTCACCCGCGGCCTCAACGAGCTGCTGCGCACGGAAGAGCACCAGCCGCCGGTCCACGAGACCCTGCGCGCCCGCACGGTGGAAGAACTGCGCACCGTCACCGAGTCGTTCGCCGCCGCCCGCGGCACCGCACCCCGCGCCCTGGCCACCACGGACCGCGCCACCCTGGTCCACACCCTCAAGGACCAGGGCTTCCTCGAACTCAAAGGCGCCGTACAGACCCTCACAGGCCTCCTGGGCGTCTCCCGAGCCACCGTCTACAACGACCTGCGCCGCCCACCCACCGAGTTTCCGGGGAGGGTGCCCGGCCCTTCAGGGCCGGGGTGAATGGCCGCGAGGCCGGCCCGGTCCTGGACGGCCTCGACTGAGCGGCCCCCGGCCACCGCGCGGGCCCGCTTCGGGGGTTCGCGGTCAGGGGCTCCGCTTCCCCGGTGACCGCTTTTGGGGTAGGCCCGGGCGCGGGCCGCACCACCCACTCCGGCTCCGTGAGCAGATGTCGCGTACGGCCCGCGCCGGCCCCCCTCTGGTCGCCCCTGGTCCGGCCGCGCGCCTACGGCAGCGCGCCTTTGGCGGTGCAGGACCGGATATAGCACTCCCTCCTCCTGCGCCCCTGTTCCCCCGGCTGCGGAGCCGACAGTCACGAACCGCTCAGGCCCCCCACTCCGCCTCCGCTTATGCCTCCGCCGGTGCCGGGTTCTCGACACTCACCTGCACCGAGAGGTTGTTGTTGATCGTGTAGTACGGCCTCACCGAGTGGGCTGCACCGTCCCGGTTGGTCACGTGCTGCGACGGGTACTTGAAGACGCGCTTCTTGTCCGGGATGTCATCGAGTATCCGTCCGAGGCGGACAGGCTCCTGGTCCTCGGCGGGGCGCAGCCACAGGTCCCACACCCGGTGGCCGGGCAGCAGGGAGCCGAGGGGCAGTTCGGCAGTGAAGTCGCGTACCGAGTGGCCTGTGTCGGCGCCGTGCCCGGGCGCGGCGGCCTGCGGTTCGCAGCGTTCCTCGCTGTCCGGGCGCACCGGTACGCGCACGGGGGACGCGGCAGCGTCGCGGGGGTGCGCCTCCAGGCACGCGGTTGCCGAGAGGCGCGCACCGTAGAGCCTGCCCTGCACGGTGATGGCGTCGTCGGCCACGCGCAGCGCCCCTGCCTCCGCGTGCGGTCGGCGTAGCCACGTACGGACGGCGAGATTGCCGTACTTGGTCGTGTAGGGGATCCGGACGCCGATCCATGCCTGTGCGTCGACAGACACACTGCCGACAAGGGATCGCAGATCGTGCACCCCGGGCAGCAGCCGCTGCGGCTCTTCGTCGCCGAGGGTGAGGTAGGCGTCCCAGCGCCCCTCGCGAAGCCGCGTCGTGCTGGGCAGCGAGGCCTGCAGCCTGCTGTCTGCCGCTGCGCGGGCGAGCGGCAGTCGGAGGGAGGCGTCCGGGCCGTGTTGGTGGCGCAGGCGCAGCAGCACGGCCGCGGACCGGGGCACCTCGGGGGCCCCGGTTTCCTCGTCTGCCCCGTCGCAGAGCCGCACCCGGAAGGTGAGCCCCCCGGCGGTGTCGGTCGTGCAGTCGGCGCGCGGGCGGTGGGCCTTGCGAGCGGTTGGGGAACCGGCATCCGGCGGGGCTGCGACCGCGGCGTCGTCCGGTGACGTGGCGCAGGATTGCCGCATCATGTCCGTGCTCCTTCCAAGGCGTGCTTCACTCCGAGCCGGACCGTCTCCGTGGCCGCGTACGCTCCGCCGAGCAGGGTGCCGCGCGCCCGGTGGAGGGTGCCGGCCCGGCGGTTCACCAGCGAGGTCAGCAGGTCCTCGTACCGGGCGGCCACCCGCGCCGGATCGAACCGCGCCGATGCGCTGAGCGCGGCTTGCCCCATCCGCGTCCGAAGCCCCTCGTCGTTGATGAGGCGGAGCAGCGCGCCGGAGATCGCGTTCACATCGCCTGTGGGGACCAGCAGCCCGTCCTCGCCGTCGCGGATGATCTCCCCCGGCCCGTGCGGGCAGTCGGTGGCCACGACGGGGAGGCCGCACCGCATGGCCTCGACAATGGTCATGCCGAAGGATTCGAGGCTCGAAGTGACCGCGCAGATCGACCCCTTCACCCATTCGGTCTCGATGGGGTTCGCCGAGCCCATCAGTAATACGTGGTTGTAGAGGCCGAGTTCGTCGATGAGCTTCCTCAGCTTGTTCTCCTCGCGGCCGTGCCCGTATATCCGCAGGCCCCAGTCGGGGCGCTCGCGGACGACCTCGGCGAAGGCGCGTACGAGCACGTCGTAGCGCTTGGCGGGGGCGAGCCGGCCCGCGGCCACCACCCACTTGCCGCTGCCGTCGGCGGGCGTGACCTCCGGGGCGGGCACGCTGTTGGGCAGCGCTTCGACGTGCACACCGGGCAGCCGCAGGGAGCTGCGGTAGTCGCGGGCGTCGGCTTCGGTCACCGTGGTCACCGCGTCCAGCCGGGGATAGGTACGGCGCAGCAGGCGCTTGAGTCTCCCGGAATGCGTGGCAAGCGTGAGGTGCTCCTGCCCCACACGGACGGGGCCGCGGCGTGTCTGCCGTGCCACGTGCACGTTGAGTCCGGGCCGTGTGCCTATCACGACGTCCGCCTCGGTGCTGCTCAGGTACTCCCCGATCCGGCGGTCCGTCAACGCGCTGTGCTGGGCGTACTGGCCGTCGGCAGCGGGGAAGACCCGGGCGGGGCGGGCGTGTTCGGGGTCGGCGCCGTCATACGTCGGTCTGTGCCGGCGCATGTCGACCAGCGAGGTCAGCCGTACGCCGTCGCCCGCCTCGAAGAACGGCCGGTCACGGAACCGGAAGGCCGAGACGACCTCCACGTCGTGCTGCTCGGCGAGCGCCTGCGCCAGATTGAAGGTGGTGCGGACCGTTCCGCCCATCCCGTACGCACTGAAGATCAAGAAAGAGATGTGCATTGTTCCTCGAATCCCTGGATGTCGACGATGCCTGACCGAGGTGCCGACGACGCCTGACCGCTCGCTGAACGGCTTCCACCGCAGCGCCGAAGCGGTACCCGTGCGTCGCCGGAACAAGCCGGCCGGTTTCCGCGCGGAGACGGTGCCGCCTTACTGCATCGCCGACTCGGGGGTGGTGTTCCAGTAGGAGACGGTGGAGTTGTCGCTGAGCGCGAGACCCGCGCCGTCGGGGGCGCTGACCTTGGCGGTGGCGCCGGTGCCGTGCTGGTTGCGGTCCGCCAGTTCGACGGTGAGGTGCTTCTCGCGGTGCATGTTGCCGCCGTCGCCCTTCTCCAGGCCGAGTGAGGCGTAGGCCGACTCGCCCGGCTCCAGGGAGACGACGGCCTGGGGCTTGCCGCCGCCGACCGCGATGGGGGCCTGGGCGTCCGGGTAGCCCACGAACGGGGAGCCGTACAGGTCGCAGCGGGTGCTGCCGTTGTTGGTGGCCTTGAGCAGGATGACCGGTGCACTGCCGCCGGTCTCCTTGAGCCCGACGGAGACCTTGCCGACGGCGCAGGCGGTCCGCTTCACGCCCGCGGCCTCGGCCTGGGGCGACCCGCCCGCGGTGCTGCCGCCCCCGTTGCCGCTCTTCGCGCCGCTGCTGCCGCTGCCGCCGCTGCCTGCGGAGCCGGAGCCGGTGGAGCCCGTGGAGCCGGAGCCGTTCGTCTGCGAGTCCTTCGTCTGCGAGTCCTTCGTCTGCGAGTCCTTCGTCTGCGAGTCCTTCGACACCGCCGAGGAGGTCGAGGAGCCGGCGTCGTCATCCTTGCCGCCGCCGTCCTGGCAGGCGGTCAGCGAGAACGCGGCGGTGGCGGCGACGGCGACGAGGCCGGCGGAACGGACGGTACGGCGAGTACGAGCGGTCATCACGAGGTCCCCCACGAATGTCGGACGCGGCACGGCTGCCCACTTCCGCGGGGCGCCCCGGCCGGGTTCAGTTGTCGGTACATGCACTTCGATGGCGACCGGCCCGGATTTGTTCACGGCATTTTGTCCGCACCCTGTAACAGCCCGTCGGCGCCTGCCGGGAGCGACATCTGTTCCATGCGGCCACTTGGCGGCCTTGGGTTTCGCCTTCCGACCGAAAAAAAGCCCTCCTGATGGGAGGGCGGGTCGTGGCGCCACCGGCAGTGCCTGGGCAGACGCCGTGGGAGCCGGCGATCGTGCGCGGGTCCGGGTGTCGTTGGGGCGGTTGACGTTGCGTCGGCTGGTCGGCCGGTCGGTTGGTCGGTCGGCTGAGCGGTCGGTCGGCTGGGCGGTCAGGCGGTCAGCGCTGCGAGCTCCGCGTTGGCGCGCTCGGTGACAAGGGCGAGGACGCGGCCGGTGGCGGCCAGGTCCTCGTCGGGTATCCCGCCCCAGATGCGGGCGCTGACGGGGGCGGTCTCGTCGCCGACGGCGGCCAACAGCTCGCGCCCCGCGTCCGTGGGGCGAAGGTGCTCGCCGTCCGTGACGAGCAACTGCTTGGCCAGCAGCGTGTCGACAGTGGTGCGGATGTCGGCCGGATCGGCTTTGAGGGAGTCCTGGACACGGGTGACGAGATCGTCCGGTGTCTGCGGCGCGTCGGCGGTGATGGCGGCGCGCAGGGCGACCTGCTGCTGGAACGTGCTGCCGTGCCGATTCAGGACGTGCTCCAGGACGCCGCGGGCCGCGTAGTGGGCCAGGGCGAGGTTGCGGGCGTTGGCGACGGGTGCGGTGGCGGTGGATGCGCCGGTGGCAGATGCGGTGGTGGTCATGGTGTTGTCCCCTGAGTGCTCTCGTCGTTCGGTACGGGTGGGGTGAGAGGCGCGTCGAGCAGGGTCGTCAGCTCGTCGGTGAACGCGTGCGTCCGCGGGGCGTCGAGACCGCCGAGCGGCTCCAGCAACTGGTCGAGCAGCTCCTGGACCACCGTGATGGCCTGCCGTGTGACGGCCTGGCCCTGCTCGGTGAGCGCGAGTTGTACGGCGCGCGGGTCGCGGGGGTCGCGGGTGCGCTCGATCAGACCGGACGACTCCAGTGCGCGCGCCAGCTTCGAGACGTACAGCGCCTCCAGCCCGGTGTGGTCGGCGAGTCGGCGCTGACTGGGCCGCTCGCCGGTGCGCTGCATGCCGTGCAGCGACGCGACCAGTGAGTACTTCGCGTGGGTGAGGCCCAGCGGAGCCACAGCGCGATCGACCGCGACGCGCCACTTGTTGGCGAGTCGCCATACCAGGAAGCCGGGCGTGGGGCCCGGTGAACCCTTGCTCATGGCGTATACATTACATGGCTATTATAGCCAAGGCTACTATCTTCCGAAGGGGGAACCTGAGAGTCGGCAGGCGGGTGGCGGAGGTGCGTGTTGGCCCCGTCGGTCCCTCGGTCTCGTTCGTCTTGCCCGGAAGGGCGGTCGGCTCAGGTCCCCCCAGCGGGACTGCGAGGGCGGTTCGCCGGTGACGTCGCCGGATTCCCGGACGCGACACGCCGACGCGTGTTCGAAGCGTTCCGGGCCCCAACTGCACTACGGCAAGCGCGCCGACCGCGTCCGCCACTGCCACTGCGCTGCCGGGTGACACCTGCCGGTGAAGCGACCGTGGACGTTGCCCGCGGGGCCCGGGGACGTCCTGTGCGCCGGGTGTCCGGGCGAGAACGCTGTTCCCCCTGTGTGGCGCCCCCGGCAGGACTCGAACCTGCGGCCAAGCGCTTAGAAGGCGCCTGCTCTATCCACTGAGCTACGGGGGCCGGCCTCCGTCGCGGGGTGGGCGGGCTCGCCGTCCCCCGTGACCACGGCGGGGTCAAGGATAGGGGGCCGTGCGGCTCGTCCTGTTCGCTTCACGGCCGCGACGCTTTGTGGAGGTTCCGTGAAGCGGTCCCGATAATCGCAGGCGGGTGCGATTCATGCAGCGGTTTTGGCGGCGTGGGGTGCGGGTGTTGCGCAGTCGTTATGGGGGCGGCGGGGTGGCAGGTGGGTCATGCGGGGTGAATGGTACGAAAGGGGTCATTCGATGGTGAAACCACTCAATTTCATCGTCCGCAACCGCGAATAAGCTTCAAAACTGCCGCAAAATTGGGCATTCTGCCCATGTGGCGATCTTGGACGTACGGCTCGAACTGCTCGACGCGCTCACCGCACTGCGGGAGCGCGTCGCTGCCGCGCGCTTCCCCCTCCCCTTGCCGGGCGCCGAACGCGCCCGCCGCTCCAGGGACGAGCTGCTGTCCCAGCTCGACGACTACCTCGTCCCACGCGTGCGCACCCCCGAGGCGCCGCTGCTCGCGGTGATCGGGGGTTCCACGGGCGCGGGCAAGTCGACGCTGGTCAACTCGCTCGTGGGGCGCAAGGTCAGCGAGGCCGGGGTGCTGCGGCCCACGACGCGCACGCCTGTGCTGGTCTGCCATCCGGACGACCGGGGGTGGTTCGTAGGACAGCGCGTGCTGCCCCGGCTGGAGCGGGTCTGGATGCCCCGGCAGGACGCGGCGGCCGGTACGCCAGGCATGCTCGGCGTACCCGGCATGTCCGGTAGCGGCGGTGCCTCCGACGATTCCGGCCCGCACAGCGCTCACGACGCGCACGATCCGCACGGCCCCGACGGCAGCCACGGCATGCACGGCGTCAACGGCACGCACGGCACCAACGGCGGCCACGGCGGGCGGGACGGCGCGGGCGGAGGCACCGACCGCTTCGGCGGCCGGGCGGCGGCCGACCGCTCCACCGACTGGGAGAGCGGCTGGGCAGCGGACTGGGACCCGGGGCGGGGCGCCGGACGGGACGCAGTCCGCCATCCCGGGCGGGACGCGGCCTGGGACGGCGGCTGGGGTGCCGGGCCCGAGGCGGACTGGGAGACCGAGTGGGACGCCGAGCGGGACGAGCCCCGGCGACTCCTCCGCCTGGAGACCGACAGCGGTCTGCCCCCCGGCCTGGCGCTGCTGGACGCGCCCGACATCGACTCCCTCGTCGCACACAATCGCGATCTGGCCGCCGAACTGATCTGCGCCGCCGACATCTGGGTGCTCGTCACCACTGCCGCGCGCTACGGCGATGCCATCCCCTGGCATCTGCTGCGCACGGCCAAGGAGTACGACGTCACCCTCGCCACCGTGCTCGACCGGGTGCCGCACCAGATGGCCGCCGAGGTCACCGCGCAGTACGGCCTGCTGCTGGAACGCGAAGGCCTCGGACAGGTGCCCCGCTTCACCATCCCCGAGCTGCCCGAATCGGCGGGCGGCTCAGGACTGCTGCCCGTCTCGGCCGTCTGCGGACTGCGCGACTGGCTGGAAGAGCGCACGAGGGACGCCGACGCCAGGTACGCGGCGGCCAGTCGCACAGCGGACGGCACGCTGGCCTCGCTGCGCCCCCGTATCACCGCCCTCGCCGGCGCCTCCGCCGCACAGCACGCGGCAGCCGATCGGCTCACCCGGCTCATCGAAACCACCTTCGAGAACGCCGAGAAGCGCCTGCGCACCCGAATCGCCGACGGCGAACTGCTGGCCGGTGACGCGGCCGAGCACTGGCGCTGCTTCCCCACCGACAGCGAAGGCGACGAACTCTTCGACGCCTTCGCCGACGGCCTGACCGCGCTGCTGTCCGGCGCGGTCGCCGCCGCAGACGAACGCATCGCCGAACTGCGCCGCGGCGTGCCGGGCCTGGAGGAGTGCGCCCGGCTTCTCCCGGGCGGCCAGAGCGAGCGTGACGAGGCGGTGGGCCGGATCGGCGTGATGGTGCGCCGATGGCGCCGCTGCGTCGAGGAACTGGCCGAGGAGGAGACACACGCCGCAGGCCGCGCGGCCTGCGGCGAGGAGGAGACCGAGCGCGTCGCCGGGCTGCTGGCCGCCGCCCTCCTCGGTGGACGCCGGGCAGCGGGCGCCGACGACGCCCTGGAGGAACTGCTCGGCGAAACAGACGCCCACGAGCTGCGCGAGCAGTGCGCTCAGCTGCTGGAGGACTGTGTGCAGCGCGTGCTGTACGGCGAGTGCGACCTCCGACTCGCCCCGCTGGAGGAGCTCAACGCCGGGCCGGAACCCCAGATGGAACTGATCGCCGCGTTCTCCGTACTGGACAAGCTCAACAGGACGCACGGGCTGCACGAGCCGCACCAGCTCCGGGAGCTCCACCGGCCGCAGGAGCTGAGCAGGACGGACGTGACCGCCCGTGAATTCCCGCCGACGCGTAGCCCGCTCGGCCCGGACGGCACGCGCGGTCTGCAGAGCGCGCACATGGAGAGGTGACAGCAGTGACGTCCACCGATGCCACCAACCCCGGAGCGGGTGAGCCGCCCGAGCGGCCCGAGCGCTGGCGCAGCGGCTGGCCCGACGGCTGGGTCAGCCCGCACAGCGAGCCCGTCGAGGGGCAGCTGGAGCTGAGCTTGGACGAGGAGGCCCCGCCCCGGCAGGCCCCCTCGCAGAGCGGACCCGACGGATCGCTGGGTCACCGTGCCGCCGCGGACCTGCCGCGCCAGCAGTCGGAGGCCGCAGCAGCCGGCCCGTCGGAGGCCGGACGCGTCCCGTGGCAACCGGACGGGACGAGCGGCTTGGAAGAGCAGCCGGACGGAACGGGTGAGCGGCGCGCCCGTAACGAGCCGGAGGCCTCCGCGCAGCGGGCCGAGCAGAGCGGCGGCGGGCCGGCGGAGCGCCCGGAGAACAGCCGCAGCCACACCGACGGGGGCCGCTCCCACCGGGGCGCCGAGCCGCAGGACGTCCACGCGTACGCGGTCGGCCCCGAGCCCGCCTGGGACGACGGCGTCATCGCCCGCAGGGCCCGCGCCGAACGTGCCGAACGGGCGGCCCCGCTCGCCCCGCGGGCCGAGCACCCTGGCGACGCCGAGTACGGCGAGCGCGCGGGGCACCCGGAGCGCGCCGAGCACGGGGAGCCCGCCGGGTATGCGGAGCGCGCCGAGCACACGGTGGAGCGCGCGGAGGAGGCCGAGCGCTCCGAGCACGTCGCCGCCGAGGCGGAGGCCGGGCTCCGGGCGCCGAAGCCACGGGGGCACGCCGGTGAGACGGACACCACGGAGCGGGGGGCGGACCATCCCAGGCCCGGCTTCGCCCCCACCCCGCCCTGGCGCGGCACCGCCTGGCCGAATCCCCCGTACGGCACTGCCTATGAGGCCGGGCGGGAAACGCCTCCGCCCGCCGCCCCGACACCCTCACCGGCCGTTCAGGGGGCCTCCACCCCGGCCGTACAGGAGACGCCCATCCAGGCCCAACAGGAGACACCCGTTCAGGCCGCACAGGGGCCGACCGCCCAGGCCGTACAGGAGACCCCCGTCCATGCCGCACAGCGCGGCAGTCCCGACAAGGGCGTCGGCCAGGACAGCGACAGGCAGGACAGCGACAGGGGTGTCGGCCAGGACGTCGAAAAGGGAGCTCACCAGGACACCGGGACGGCCTCCTCCAGGAACATCGAAAGGGACCTGTGCCGGGACATCTCCAGGGACATCACAAGGGACCTCCGCAGGGACATCCGCAGGGACCCCCGGTGCGACGCTGGAGAGAGCGCCCTGCGGAAGCGGCTCGGGGCCCTTCGCGAACTCGTCGGACTGTCACGCACCCGGCTGGACACCGACGTGCTCGCCGAGGCGGGAAAGGTGCTGGACGAGGCGGCGACGCGCCGAGCGCTGCCCCGCTCCTACACCACCGTCGCCCTCGCGGGCGCGACAGGCAGCGGAAAGTCCTCCCTGTTCAACGCGTTGACAGGCGGACGCCTCTCCGAAGTGGGCATGCGCCGCCCCACCACCGCGGCACCGGTGGCGTGCACCTGGGAGGCGGGCCGGTACAGCGACGGCGGGCCCGACGGGCTCCTGGACAGACTGGGCATCCCGCAGCACGCGCGGCACCGTACGCATGACGGCACACTGAGCGGCCTCATCCTCGTCGACCTGCCCGACCACGACTCCGTCGCACCAGGGCACCGCGAACAGGTGGACCGGATGCTGGAACTGGTCGACGCGGTGGTGTGGGTCGTCGACCCGGAGAAGTACGCCGACGCGCTGCTGCACGAGGACTATCTGCGACAGCTCGCCGGGCACGCCGAGGTGACGTTCGTCGTCCTCAACCAGACCGACCGGCTCACCAGGGACGCCGTGGACGTCGTCCTGGACGACTTGCGGCGGCTGCTGGACGAGGACGGTATGGCACTGGGCGAGCACGGGGAGCCGGGAGCGGTCGTGCTGTCCGCCTCCGCCCTCACCCACGAGGGCATCGACGTCCTGCGCGAGGAGTTGGGCGAGTTCGTCGCACAGCAGCGCGCCGCCGTCCTGCGGCTGACCGCCGACCTCGACGACGCGATGGAACGGCTGCGCCCCGTCTACGCCGAACCCGGGCCCGGTACCGAGGACGGCCCCATCGGGCTGACCGAGCGCGCCCGTGAGGACTTCGAGGACCGTCTGGCCGTCGCCGTCGGCGCCGCTGCCGCCGGACAGGCCGCCGAGCGGGCCTGGCTGCGCCAGGCCGAGCACTCCGCCGGCATCCCCTGGGTGCGCGCACTGCGCTGGTACGCCTCCAGGCCCACCCAGGAGCGGGAGGAGTCGGCCCGGACTCCCCTCGGGGAGGCCCAGGGAGAAGAGCACGAAGGCACTGCCGCCGGCGGGGCCGCCCGCCGCGAGACCCTGCAGCAGTCGCTCGCCGCCCGGCCGGTGGTGGCGCAGGCCGTACGGGAGCTGGCGGACGCGGCAGCGAGCGGCCTGCCCGGCGCCTGGGCGCGCACCGTACGCGAGTCCGCCCGGCGCGGTGCCGCGGGCCTGCCGGAGGTGCTGGACGAGGTCATGGAGGTGTGCGCCTCCGGACCGGACGCGGTGCGGACGGCGTCGATGACGGACATCGCCCTGGGGGTGGACGCCAACTGGCCGACACGGGCCGCCGCACCTGCCGCACTGACTGCCACCGCAGCACCGACTGCACCTGCCGCACCGACCGTGCCCAATCAGCAGCCTTCCGCGGACGCGTCCGCGAGGCAGCGCGGAAGGGACGAGCCGACAGCTGCCGCCGCGGCGGCAACCGGGCCTCAGGACGTACCCGAGGCCGCGGCCGGGCCGCTCGCGGGTGCTGCGGGTGCTGCGGAAGCTGCGGAAGAGGAATCGCGGGGCACGGGCAGGCGCACGGGCCTGGGAGCACGCGTGCCGCGCCCGACCTGGCACACCGCGGCTTTCGCGGGCCAGTGGCTGCTGTTGGCCCTGCAGGCGGTGGGAGCCGTGTGGGCGGTCGCGATGGTCGTCCTCGCGCACGGTGTCGACCGGACCGTGCTGCTGCCCGGGGCGCTCTTCGCGGTGGCCACTCTCGCGGGCCCGGCGCTCGCCTGGGCGTGCCGGAGAGCCGCGCGCGGCCCGGCGCGGGCATACGGGTTGGAGGAGGAGCGGAGGCTGCGCCAGTTGGCGGCGTGCTGCGGCCGGACGCGGGTGCTGGAGCCGGTGGCCGCCGAACTGCTGCGGTACCGGCAGGTGCGGGAGCAGTACGCGATCGCGGCCGGTGCGGTGGACTCGACCCCGCAGGAGCGGCCGATGGTCGGCGGAGGAGTCGCGGGGGTCGCGGAGGCCGTCGGGGCACTGGACGCCGCTGCGGCGGCTGTCGCGGCCGCTGCGGGCGACATGGCCGCTGCCGCCACGGCGGGCGGTGCGGGCGGCGCCGGCTCCAGGAGCCTGGACGCTCAGGCGCAGACCGACGGCCACGGTGAGGCGCACGCCCCCGCGTACGGCGACGCACGAGCCCAGGCGGGTGGGGACGTACGAGCCGAGACGGCTGGTGGCCCGCAAGCCGACGCCCCCGATGCGGCACGCGAGAACGCGGACGGGTCACCCGCAGGGAGGACCGAGTTGTGCACAACCTCCGAGTAATCCACAGCTGAGAACTTCTTTCCCCGCTTCTCCACTTCCGCCCTCACTCTGGAATCCGCACGACGACACCACCCGGTGACCGCCTCGCGGCGGCGCCGAGGTGGTGTCCGAAGGCAGCCGACCGGCTGCGATCCGGGGGAGGTTCGGATGAACGAGACATATGTGACGGTGCTGGGCAATGTGGCGACGAAGGTCGACCACTGGACCGCACCCTCGGGGGTGCCCGTCGCCAGGTTCCGACTGGCCAGCACCGTCCGGCGGTTCGACAAGCACAAGGGGTGCTGGACGGACGCGTCCACCAGCTTCTACACGGTCTGGGCGTGGCGAGGGCTGGCCGTCAATGTCGCCTCGTCGGTGGCGCGCGGCGAACCTGTGGTCGTCCGGGGGCAACTGCGGGTCGTCGAGGAGGAGCGGGAGGACAGGCGGTATCTGTCGGCCGATCTGATGGCGTCGACGGTCGGGCACGATCTGGCGCGGGGGACGTCCGCGTTCGTACGGACCTCCCGCGCGGCCCCGGAACCGTTCCGTGGGCCGGAGCTGACCCGTGGGCCGGCGCCGGTGTGGCCGCCGGCCGAGAACGCCGGGCCGCCTCCGTTCGGAGCCCCCGGTGACGGGGCGGACACTTCCGGTGCCGGATCGGCCGGGAAGGAGCCGGCGGAGGGCGAGGAACTGGTGCCCGAGGGATAGCGGAAGGAAGCGTTCCAGGTCAGCGCGGTGCGCCTTGATCGTCCCGGTCCGCCGGATTCGGCGATAACGATTCCGAGTCGGAATGTGTGGCCACCGTGAATCGTGGGGATTGCGCGGCGTCCGTCTCCTTACGATCCCACGCGTACTGACCAGGGGGTTCGAAGCTTTGCGGTAGACCAGCGGTACGTGGGCGACGCGGCCGGGGGGAGGTTCTGCCAAGAGGGGAAGACCATGACTTGTGCACGCGCGCGGGCGGCCCGCCGGCTCACCGTCGTCGCGGCGGCCACAGGGCTGTGCGCGACCGGCATGGTGAGCAGTGCCGGGTCGGCCGCGGCCGCGGTGACGGCCCGGTCTGCCGCCGGGGCCGCCTCCGGAGGAGCGTTCACCGAGGGGATACCGGAGCAGCGCAGTGGCGCGGTGGCCACGCTGAACGGGCTCGAAATCCACGACCAGGCGGTCATCACCGTCGATGGTGAGAAGCAGAAGATCGGCGCCGGGCTCTTCGAGATGTCCGTCGACGGGGGCGGCACCCTGCAGACCTACGGGCTCGACGCGCTCAACCCGATACGGAAGCAGTCGCGTTACGCGGAGGGGAAGTGGAAGTCCTCGTCGCTGTCCGGCAACCGCAACGCCGGCAAGATTCGCTGGATAGTTGAGCACTCCTACCCGCGGCGCAACGACCTTCAGGCGCTGGCGAAGTCCGCGGGTGCCAAGCGGCTCACTCCGCAGACCGCCGCCGCGGGCACGCAGGTCGCCATCTGGAGGTTCGCCGAACACGGGGCACGGAAGACAGTGAGGGGCGGGGGGAGGGGGGAGGGCCCCCCGAAGCGGCCCGTCATCACCGCCGCCGACCCCGCCGCCCAGAAGCTCGCCGCCTACCTGGTGAGGAAGGCCCGCTCGATGGCCGAGCCGGGACCGTCGCTCACCTTCGACAAGCCGGAGGTGGCGGGGCGCAACGGAGAGCGCCCCGGCCCGGTGACGGTCCGGACGAACGCCGGCGCCGTGAGCGTGGCGCCGGGACCGCACGCGGTCTCCCAGGGGGTGCGCATCGTGGACCGGGACGGCAAGCGGGTCCGCACCGCCCGCAACGGGACGAAGCTCTACTTCGATCTGCCCGAGAGCACGAAGTCCGGCAGCGCCTCGCTGACCGCGCAGGCGGCCACCAAGGTGCCCGTGGGGCGGGTGTTCACCGGTGCGGGGGAGCGCGGCGGGGGCCAGGCCCAGATCCTCGCCGGGTCGAGCCAGTCGACCGTCTCGGCCACCGCAGCCGTCAACTGGGCCGAGCGCGGACCGGTGCCGGCCACCTCCGCGGCGGAGAACTGCGCCGGATCCGGGGTGGACATCACCGTCGTCAACAGCGGTGACGGCGCCTTTCCGCTGCGGGTCGGGAAGCAGCGCGAAGCGGTCGCGGAGGGCGAGCGCGGCACGGTGACGGTGCCGGTCGCCGAGGACCAGCCCTACCGCATTCCGGTGCGCGGCCCGCACGGTTACGAGAAGACGTTCAGCGGCGTTCTCGACTGCACGACCTCCGCCGCCGATGGCGGGGTGAGCCGGCAGAAGGCTCCCGCCACGGTGGAGCGCCCCGCGACCGTGGGGGGTGGCGACGCCGTGTCCGGGGACGGTGATCTGGCCGACACGGGCGGTGGCGGCACCCGGCTGTTCACGGCCCTGGCCCTCGGGCTGCTCGCTGTGGGGGTGACCACGCTCCGCGTTCTGCGCCGCCGCGGCTGAGGCCCGGCGGCCGTCGCAGCCCGTGTCGCCCGCGCCCGTCGGCGGCCCGGTCCCGAGGGGTGCTCCCCGGCTTCGGTACAGATGCGGTTTCCGGGGCGGGGCCCGGGTGCGGCAAGATGGGGTGCGTATGCCTTACGTGGTGCGGCCGCACTTCAACCCGCGGCGCGCTGCCGCATGACGACCCGCGCGGCCTGGCCGCGTACGACTACCTACAGATTGCCGGACGGTTCCTCTTGGCTGAGTACATCTACACCATGCGCAAAGCGCGCAAGGCGCACGGCGACAAGGTGATCCTCGACGACGTCACCTTGAGCTTCCTGCCCGGCGCGAAGATCGGTGTCGTGGGCCCCAACGGCGCGGGCAAGTCCACCGTGCTCAAGATCATGGCTGGGCTGGAGCAGCCCTCCAACGGTGACGCGATGCTCTCGCCCGGCTACAGCGTGGGCATCCTGCTGCAGGAGCCGCCGCTGGACGAGTCGAAGACGGTGCTGGAGAACGTCCAGGACGGTGTCGCGGAGACGAAGCAGCAGCTCGACCGGTTCAACGAGATCGCCGAGCAGATGGCGACCGAGTACACCGACGAGCTGATGGAGGAGATGGGCAAGCTTCAGGAGAAGCTCGACCACGCGGGCGCCTGGGATCTGGACGCGCAGCTGGAGCAGGCCATGGACGCGCTGGGCTGCCCGCCCGGCGACTGGCCGGTCACCAACCTCTCCGGCGGTGAGAAGCGCCGCGTGGCGCTGTGCAAGCTGCTGCTGGAGCAGCCCGACCTGCTGCTGCTGGACGAGCCGACCAACCACCTGGACGCCGAGTCGGTGCAGTGGCTGGAGCAGCACCTGGCGAAGTACCCGGGCACCGTCGTGGCCATCACCCACGACCGGTACTTCCTGGACAACGTCGCCGGCTGGATCATGGAGCTGGACCGCGGCCGTGCCATCGGCTACGAGGGCAACTACTCCACGTACCTGGAGAAGAAGCAGGCCCGCCTCAAGGTCGAGGGGCAGAAGGACGCCAAGCGGCAGAAGCGCCTCAAGGAGGAGCTGGAGTGGGTCCGCTCCAACGCCAAGGGGCGGCAGGCCAAGTCTCGGGCGCGACTGACCCGTTACGAGGAGATGGCCGCCGAGGCGGAGAAGACCCGGAAGCTGGACTTCGAGGAGATCCAGATCCCGCCGGGGCCGCGGCTGGGCAACGTGGTGGTGGAGGTCGAGAACCTGCACAAGGCGTTCGGTGACAAGGTGCTCATCGACGATCTGTCCTTCTCGCTGCCGCGCAACGGCATCGTCGGCGTGATCGGCCCGAACGGCGCGGGCAAGACCACCCTGTTCAAGATGATCCAGGGGCTGGAGGAGGCCGACTCGGGCTCCATCAAGGTGGGTGACACGGTCAAGATCTCCTACGTCGACCAGACCCGCGCCAACATCGACCCGAAGAAGACGCTGTGGGCGGTCGTCTCGGACGAGCTGGACTACATCAACGTCGGCCAGGTCGAGATGCCCTCGCGCGCCTATGTGAGCGCGTTCGGCTTCAAGGGCCCGGACCAGCAGAAGCCCGCCGGTGTGCTCTCCGGCGGTGAGCGCAACCGCCTCAACCTGGCGCTGACCCTCAAGCAGGGCGGCAATCTGCTGCTGCTCGACGAGCCGACCAACGACCTGGACGTGGAGACGCTCTCCTCGCTGGAGAACGCGCTGCTCGACTTCCCGGGCTGCGCGGTGGTCGTCTCCCACGACCGCTGGTTCCTGGACCGGGTCGCTACCCACATCCTCGCCTACGAGGGCGAGAGCAAGTGGTTCTGGTTCGAGGGCAACTTCGAGTCGTACGAGAAGAACAAGATCGAGCGGCTGGGACCGGACGCGGCGCGTCCGCACCGGGCGACGTACAAGAAGCTCACCCGGAGCTGAGCGCGTGCGGCACAGCTACCAGTGCCCTTTGCGCTGGTCGGACATGGACGCCTTCGGGCACGTCAACAACGTGGTCTACCTCCGCTATCTGGAGGAGGCCAGGATCGACTTCCTGGCCCGGGCCGCGCGGCAGACGGACCCGGAGGCGTTCACCGGCGGCACTGTCGTGGCGCGGCACGAGATCGACTATCTGCGGCAATTGGTCCACCAGACCGACCCGGTGACGGTGGAGCTGTGGGTGGAGAAGCTGACTGCCGCCTCGGCCACGTTCGCCTACGAGATCAGGGACCCGGCGTCCGAGGGCGGTCCGTATGTGCGGGCGCGGACGGTCGTGGTGCCGTACAACCTGAGGGAGGGGCATCTGAGGCGGCTGTCGGCGGCCGAGCGCTCCTTCCTGGAGGGCTATTTCGATGACAGCCACAGTGGCTGACCGGCTGGTGTTCGCCGACCCCGGGGAGGCGGCGGGTCTGGCCGCCTTCCTGGAGCGGCTGGTGCGCTGGGAGAAGAACGCCGCCGTGCGGATCCAGGCGGGTGGCGGTGTGGCGGCGGTGTTCGCCAAGCCCGCCCGCTTCGAGGTGCTTGCCGTGCGTACGGGCAGGCTGCTGGAGCCGGTCGAGCTGGATGTGACTGTGGCGGCCGGTGAACTGCTGGAGCTCGTCGAGGAGGAGCAGGAGGCGGTCGGCGTTCCGAAGGCCGTCACCGGGCCGTCCTGGGCGGGTGTGCTGCCGCCGCGGGGCGGCTGGCAGGAGTTCGCCAGGGTGCCGGTGGACGCGGTCGGTTCGGTGGCGGCCGCCGCTGTCGGCGAGTTCCGCGAACGGGCGGAGAAGCTGCCGCCCGAGCGGCGCGCCCGGCAGACCCTGGACGCTCTCGCGGAGGAGATCTGGTCCCGGCCGCTGGGGCGGACACAGCTGCCGCTGCGCGCCGCGCACGCGGCACACGCGCTCGGCTTTCTGCGCGGTACGGACCCGGCCGTCCTGCTGGAGTCCGGCGCCTGGCTGCGGCTGCGGACGGCCTACGGCTCGGTGGTCGTACGCCGCCGCGAGCGCCCGGGCGCGGGCGGTGGACTGAGCGTCACCCCGGTGTGAGGGCGTCCCCGCCGGGGCGCGGGGCCCCGGCGGGCCGTCCGATCACTCCGGGGTCCGTCTCCGTCCGGTCACTCCGCGGAGTTGATCAGCGACCCGGCGGCGTAGACGAGGTAGTTCCACAGCTGGGTCTCCAGGTGCTCGGGCAGCTCCAGGCTGTCGACGGCGTCGCGCATGTGCCGCAACCAGGCGTCGTGGGCCGCCTGGTTCACCTTGAAGGGCGCGTGCCGCATCCGCAGCCGGGGGTGGCCCCGTGCGTCGCTGTAGGTGCGGGGGCCGCCCCAGTACTGCATCAGGAAGAGCGCCAGTCGCTCCTCGGCGGGTCCCAGGTCCTCTTCGGGGTACATGGGCCGCAGCAGGGGGTCCTCGGCGACGCCCTGATAGAAGCGGTGCACCAGTCGTCTAAAGGTCTCCTCGCCGCCGACCTGTTCGTAGAAGGTCTGCGTCTCCAGGCTGCCGCGCGGAATCTCCATCACCCGTCCATGGTCGCAGACGCCCCGGAGGAGGTCTGTGGTCCTAGGGCCACCTTCCGAGGGCGCCCTGGGGCGAGCCCCGCTCCTCCTCCGCTTCGGCACGAGGGTGCCTGAGGCCCAGGTGCCCAGGTGCCCAGGCGCCCAGGCGCCCAGGCGTCCAGGGGCCCCGGGGACGGGGAGTGGAGCCCCCGGCCCCCGTCCGCCGCCACGCGCAACCGCAGCAGCGCGGGTCCGGCGGAAGAACCGGCCGGCGGAAGAACCGACTCGCGACCGTAACGACCCCGCGACCGTAACGACCGCGCCTCCCGCCGGACGGCCCTACGCCGCGTCCCAGCGGAAGAGCCGCGAAGCGATCAGCGTGAGCACCGCGGCGAACAGCAGCAGCCCACCCATCACGGGCAGCGCCGCACCCCAGCCCTCGCCGCGGCTGAGAACGTCCTGCATGGCTGTGGCGAGGTGTTTCAGTGGCATGAATTCGCTGACTGCGCGCACCCAACCCGGTGCGCTGTCCAGGGGGAAGAAGGCCCCGGACAGGAACGCCATCGGCAGAATGATGATCTGCGCCAGCCCGTTGGCCGCCTCCTCGGTCTTCGCGAAGGAGCCGACCAGCAGCCCGATGGACATGAACGCCAGCGTGCCGCAGGCGACCAGCGGCAGACACAGCCACCACATGCCGGTCAGCTTCAGCCCGTAGTAGGGCAGCGAGGCGAGTGCCAGGAAGATGGCCGTCTGCGCGAACGCGGTCACCAGATTGACGCCGATGCGGGCGCCCACGACGGTTCTCGCGTTGATCGGGGCGAGCCACAGGCGGCGCAGGATGCGTTTTCTGCGCCAGCTGACGAGGTTGAAGGCGGATCCGAAGACGCCACCCATCGCCACGGCCCAGCCCAGCAGCCCCGGGGTGAGGAACTGGATCGGTTTGGTGGCTTCGTCCTCCACGGTGCCGGTGCGCAGGGCGAAGGCGGGCGGCTGTCCGGTGGCTCGCTGGTTGGCCTGCTGGACGATGCTGTCGAGCACTCCGCGTACGGTGCCCGAGCGGACCTGGTCGGCGGCGGAGTAGCGCAGTTCGACCTTGCCGTCCTGCTGGAAGACAGCGGCGTCGGCGTCGCCCTTGCGCACCTTCTCCAGCGCCTCCTTGCGGGCCGCCGCCGAGCCGTCCGTCTTCTCGATCTTCAAGACGTCCCGCAGTGAGGCGCGCTCCTTGTCCGGCATGCTGTCGAGCACCTTGACGGAGCCGATCTGCACGATCTCGGAACGGTCGACGCCCTGGTCCTTGAAGAGCGCCCCGAAGAGCATCAGGAACATCAGCGGGAAGATCAGCGTGAAGAAGACCGCCGCCCGGTCGCGGGCCAGCCCGCGCGCCATCGCCACCGACAGGCTGAGAAAGGCTTTCACTCCCGGTACTCCCGCCCCGTCAGCTGGAGGAAGACGTCCTCCAGGGTGTCGACTCCCAGCTCCCGTACGAGCTCGCGCGGCGGTCCGACGCGCAGCACCCGGCCGTGGTCCATGACGGCCACCCGGTCGCACAGTGTCTCGGCCTCGTCCATGTAGTGCGTGGTGAGCACCACCGTGCGGCCGGCGGAGTTGATACGGCGCAGCAGGTCCCACAGGTTGCGCCGGGCCTGCGGGTCGAGTCCGGTGGTCGGCTCGTCCAGGAAGACCAGCTCCGGGTCGTGCACCAGGGCGCAGGCGATGGAGAGCCGCTGCGCCTGGCCGCCCGAGAGTTTGTCCTCGCGGGTGCCGGCCTTCTCGGTCAGCCCGACGGTCTCCAGCATCTCGTCGGCGCGGGTCTCCGCGACGCCGTAGAGCGCCGCGAAGGTGCGTATCTGTTCGCGGGCCGTCAGCCGCTCGAAGAAGGCGGACGCCTGCAACTGCACGCCGATGCGGTGCAGCAGTGACGGGTCGCGCGGCCAGGACGGCTGTCCCAGCAGTTGCGCACTTCCCTCGTCGGGCTCGCGCAGCCCTTCCAGGATCTCCATGGTGGTGGTCTTGCCGGCCCCGTTCGGCCCGAGGATGCCGTAGAACTCGCCGCGCCGTACTTCCAGGGAGACGCCGTCGACGGCCTGTGTCTCCCCGTAGCGTTTGCGCAGCCCCTCGGCTGTGATCGCGTTGGACATGCGCGGAGGCTAACGGCTGAATCCAAGCTTCCGGTCTCGCGCGGTCATCGGTCCGGTCTCGTACGGCCCTCGCCGTCCGGCGGAGTGCGTGGCCCGGCGGGGAACCGCCCGTCCCGGCGGATGCGTGAGGGAGTTACAGGAGGACAGCACGGCGGGAGTGCGCGGCCGGAAAGCCCGGCCGGACAGCCGCACGGCGAGCCGGACATTTGGTCGCGATCCGAACAAGATGCCGACCAAGCGGCTGTGGAGACCTGCTGCTGCGGCCATACTGCTGGCCTGGGCAGCGACACCGGGGCGTCCTGACGCCCGCAGACCCGGGCAGGGGAGCCGGGGGACTGCACGGAAGGGAGCAGAGCGAACGCACCGGCAGTGTCTGCCAGCGACCGAGGGGGAGGGCTCCAGCCGTGACACAGCCGCCGACCGCGCCACCGACCCCACCGCCGGTGCCGCAAATCCCACCGGACGGGCCCGGCTCGGGCGCTGACGCGTACCCGGAGGCCACCGCCCCGCAGCCCGGCGCTGCCCCTTCCGGCGCCGCTCCCGCGGCCGACGCGCCGCGCCGCACGGCCTGGTCCGAGGGCGTACGGCGGCTGCGTACGGCCGCGACCACCGAGCCCGGACGGCTGCGCGCGATCGGCGCCGTCGTGGCCGCGCTCCTCCTGCTGTTCGGGGCCGTGTCCGCCTGGCAGATCTCCGACCGGGTCGCCGCTGCGGACGCCGTGGTCGACCACAGCCAGCCGCTGAGCGCGGACGCCGCGCACATCTACCGCTCGCTGGCCGACGCCGACACCTCCGCCTCCAGCGGCTTCCTGGCCGGCGGCGACGAGCCCCGCTCGGAGCGGCGCCGCTACGAGCGGGACATCCGGGAGGCGTCCGAGCTGCTCGCCGAGGCGGCGGCCAACTCGGCGGGCTCGCGGACCGCCCGGCGCCAGATCGCCGTCCTCAACCGCGGTCTGCCGGTCTACACGGGCCTGGTGGAGTCCGCGCGCGCCGACAACCGGCAGGGCCTTCCGCTGGGCGGCGCCTATCTGCGCTACGCCAACGAGAAGATGCGCGGCGAACTGCTGCCTGCCGCACGCAAGCTCTACACGGCCGAGACCGAGCAGTTGGGCGGCGACTACAGCGATGCCGAGAGCTGGCCGCTGCTCGCTGTCGGCACCGGTGCGGTGGCGCTGGTCGCGCTGGGCTGGGCACAGCGCCGCAACTACCGCCGTACCAACCGGGTCTTCAACCGCGGCCTGCTGGGCGCGACCGCCGCCGCACTGACCCTGCTGGTGTGGCTGGTGGCCGGGCACGCGCTGGCGCGCTCCGGGCTGAACGAGTCGGACACCAAGGGCGCCGGCTCCCTGCAGGCCCTCAACGAGGCACGCATAGGCATCCTCCAGGCGCGCGGCGACGAGAACATGACGCTGGTCGCCCGCGGCGGTGGCGCGGAGTACGAGAAGAGCTACCGCAAGCAGATGGCGGCTGTCGCGGGCAACGGTGAGCGGGGCCGGTCGGGCAGCGGCCTGCTGGAGGAAGCCCGCGAGGCCGCGGACGACCGTTCGGGCCGCAGTGCGGTGGAAGAGGCACAGGACGCCGTGCGTACGTGGCAGCAGCGGCACAAGCAGGCGCGTGCGGCGGACGACGGCGGCAACTACGAGGACGCGGTGGCCCGGGTGATCGGCGCCGAGGACAGTACGCGCGAGAGCTTCGACGAGGTGGACAAGAGCCTCGGTCGCGCCGCGGCGCACGAGCAGCGGCAGTTCGAGAAGGCCGCCGACACGGCGCGTGACCGGTTCGGCGGGCTGGTGGTCGGGGCTCTGCTGCTGTCCGTGCTGGGCGCTGCCGCCGCCGTGCTGGGCCTCGGGCGCAGGCTCGCGGAGTACAGGTGAGGAGGGGAACGCCATGACGAAGCGCGGCACCATGACGGTGCGCGGCAGTGAGCGTGCGCGGCGGCAGGAGTCCTACCGGAAGCCGTGGGCCGTCGCCGCGGGCGGGCTGGCGGTCACGGCGGCCGTACTCGTCTCCACGGTGCTGTCCACCGGGCCGACCGGTACCGGCGTCCCCGCGGACACGGCGGGGACGGGCGAGGTGCACAGTGGTACCGGCGTCACGCCCGGCCGGCCCGCGTCCGCCTCCGAACCCGGCGCCGAACCCGAGCCGGAGAAGTGCGAGGACGGCCGCAACCCGGCCGAGAGCCTCAAGCCCTCCGGCGCCTCGGGCGAGGCGGTCGAGCGCATCAAGAAGAAGGGCAAACTGGTCGTCGGCGTCGACCAGAACAGCTATCTGTGGGGCTACCGCGACCCGGCCACCGGCACCATCGAGGGTTTCGACATCGACCTGGTGAAGGCCATCGCCCGCGATCTGCTCGGCGACGACGGGCCGGACCGGATCACCTACCGGACCATCCCCACCGATCAGCGGATCCCCGCCATCCGCAACGGCGAAGTCGACATGGTGGTGCGCACCATGACCATCAACTGCGAGCGGATCGAACAGGTCGCCTTCTCCACCGCCTACTTCGAGGCCGGCCAGCAGCTGGTCGTGCCGAAGAAACGGGCCCGCGTCAAGGGCTTCGACAGCAGCATGCGCGGCAAACGAGTGTGCTACGCCTCCGGCTCCACTGCGGAGAAGATGATGAAATCACCCCGGTACGCGGCGCTGGGCGCCGAGCCGGTCGTGGTGCCCAACCAGCTCGACTGCCTGGTGCGCCTCCAGTTGGGCGAGGCGGACGCCACGGTCACCGACAGCGCCCTGGGCGCGGGGCAGGCAGCGCAGGACCCTGCCGTCGAACTCATCGGTGAGCCGGAGACGGTGGAGCCGTACGGTGTCGCGATGAACCTGGAGGACAAGGATCTCGTCCGCAGGGTCAACAAGGTTCTCAAGGACTTTCGCAAGGACGGGTGGAAGTCTTCCTACGACCGCTGGCTGGCTGACGACATGATGGGTACGGAAGGGAAGAAACCCGCACCGCCCGAACCGCTCTACCGTGACTGAACCAGTTGCCGTGGTCGCGATACCGATGTGCCGGTCCGTGAGTACGAGTCGAACAGCGAGGTGATCGATGGGGCCCGCGGGTGCTGCCGGAGAGGTGATGAGCCGGGAGGAGACCGACCGTGTGCTGGAGCGGCTGGACGCCGAGCACGAGGCGGTGGAGTCCTCGTTGCTGGCACTCCAGGACCACGCGGGGCGCAGGCTCCTGGAGGGCGCGCGGCTCACCGGGACGACCGCGCACCGCTGGGCTCGGGCCGAGGCGGCCATCACCTGGCTGTGGAACGGCTTCGAGGTCTACTCGCACACCCTGCGGCAGGCCCGCGAACTGCGGGCCCGCCGCCGCTGGCCCAGCCGCGACGACCTGGTCGAACTGACCCGCCTGCTGCGCGGCACCCTCACCGTGCCCGGCGGTGCGCTGCCGGGCACGCCGGGCGCGAGCCTCACCGGGACCCCGAAACTGGCCGAGGAGCTGACGCTCACCCAACTCGTCGAGCGGATGAACGAGTGGTACGCGCAGGCCCTCGACGTGGTGGCGGCGGCCGACTCGGTGTGGTCCGCGCTGCCGGCCCGTATCGACCTGCTCGCCGCCGAACTGGGCCGCGTGCGCTCCCTGGCGCACTCGGTGGGCGTGCGCCCCGGCGAGCATCCGGCCGCCGACGACCTGGACCGTACGACTGCCGAACTCAAGGCGCTGCGCGAGGAGGTCGTCCAGGACCCGCTCGCCTTCTGGACGCCGACCGGAGGCAGCGGCGCGCCGGGCGGTGGCCGGCCGGACACCACCCGCTACGACAGCGCGGCCCGCGCCCTGGAGGAGGTACGGCGCGAGATCGACGCCGTGCTCGCCGTGCGGCAGGACGCCGAGCAGCGGCTGATGAGACTGCGCGACCTGCTCACCCGCGCCGACCGCACCCTGGCGGAGGCCCGGGTGGCACGCGGCGAGGTACTGGCCAAGATCGCCGCCTCCGAGGTACCCGCCGTCAGCGGCCCGCCCACCGCGCTGCAGGAACAGCTCGCCATGGCCGCCGAGTACCGCAGATACGCACAGTGGCACCGGCTCTCCCCGCTGCTGGAGAGCCTGGAGGAGCGCGCGGAGGAGGAGCTGCAGCGGGCGCGTGCCCAGCTGTCGGCCGTCACCGCGCCGCTGGCCGTCCGCGCGGAACTGCGCGGCCGTCTGGACGCGTACAAGGCGAAGGTGGCCCACAACGGTCTGGCGGAGGAGCGCTTGCTCATCGAGCGCTACGACGTGGCGCGCCGGATGCTGTGGAGCGCTCCGTGCGATCTGCGGGCCGCCGAGGACGCCGTACTGCGCTACCAGCGTGCCGCACAGGAGACGCTTCAGCAGCGGCAGCAGGACGCGCGGGACGCCGCGGGCGGAGCGATGAACATGGGGGCGGAATGAGCGAGCAGTCGGGCGCGCAGGACAGGCCGTGCCAACGGCCGCAGTGCGAAGGCACCTACGAGGACATGGGCGCGGGTGAGGTGTACTGCAACACCTGCGGGCTCGCCCCCGTGGTGGCCCCCGGCGGCATGCTGGGCTCGGCACCCACCGGGATGACCGGCCCGGGACGCGACAGCCGCTCGTCCGGCTCCGCGCGCTCCGGCTCCTCCTCGCGGGCCTCCTCCCGGAGCTCGGGGCGGTCCCGCTCCTCGCGTCGCTCGGTCTCCGGGCGGCTGTCCGCCTCGCTGTCCGGGCGGAGCACCGAGCGCTCGGTGTCCGTGCGCAGCGCCCGCACCTCCGCCGAGAGCTCCGGCCGCGGCAGGCTGGGCGCCGGACTGGTGCAGATCCCACCCGTGCCCAGGCCGGACCCGGCCGGTGTCGTCCTGGAGAACCCCGAGGTCCCCGAGCGCAAGCGCTTCTGCAGCAACGGCGAGTGCGGCGCACCGGTTGGACGCGCGCGCAGCGGCAGGCCGGGCCGCACGGAGGGGTTCTGCACCAAGTGCGGCCACCCCTACTCCTTCGTTCCCAAGCTGCGCCCCGGCGACATCGTGCACGGCCAGTACGAGGTCGCCGGCTGCCTGGCGCACGGCGGGCTGGGCTGGGTGTATCTGGCCGTCGACCGTGCCGTCTCCGACCGCTGGGTCGTGCTCAAGGGCCTGCTGGACACCGGCGACCAGGACGCCATGGCCGCGGCCATCGCCGAGCGGCGCTTCCTGGCGGAGATCGAGCACTCCAACATCGTGCGCATCTACAACTTCGTCGAACACCTCGACCAGCGCACCGGCAGCCTCGACGGCTACATCGTGATGGAGTACGTCGGCGGCAACTCCCTCAAGCAGATCGCCAACGCCCGGCGCGCCGCGGACGGAAAGCGCGACCCGCTCCCCGTCGAGCAGGCGTGCGCCTACGGCATCGAGGCGCTGGAAGCCCTCGGACACCTGCACAGCCGCAATCTGCTCTACTGCGACTTCAAGGTGGACAACGCGATACAGCAGGACGATCAGCTCAAGTTGATCGACATGGGCGCGGTACGCCGCATGGACGACGACGACAGCGCGATCTACGGCACCGTCGGCTACCAGGCACCGGAGGTCGCGGAGGAGGGCCCCTCGGTCGCCTCCGACCTGTACACCGTGGCGCGCACCCTGGCCGTGCTCACCTTCGACTTCCAGGGCTACACCAACGTCTACGTCGACAGCCTGCCCAACCCGGAGAACATCGAGGTCTTCCAGCGGTACGAGTCCTTCTACCGGCTGCTGGTACGTGCCACCGACCCCGACCCGCGGCGCAGGTTCGCCTCCGCGCAGGAGATGTCCGATCAACTGCTGGGCGTGCTGCGCGAGGTCGTCGCGGTGCAGACCGGGAAGCCGCGCCCCGCCCTGTCCACGCTCTTCGGACCCGAACTGCGTGTGGTGGACACCGGGCTCTTCGCCCCGCACACGGGGGATGCCTCGCTGCTGGGGGCGCGCGAACCCGCCGCGAAGAAACGCCGTACCCGAAAGGAGCAGGCCTTGCTTCCGGCTGAGCTCTCCGCGCCCGCGGCCCCCGTCGCGCTGTCCGCCTCCCCGGCGGCTCCCGCCTCCGAGGCTGCCGCGCCCTCCCCGGTGGCGACGGCGGCACCGGCGCGCACCG
>NZ_JAGPXJ010000066.1:0-43441 GCF_018070605.1 Streptomyces sp. B15 | reverse complement strand
TGTCGGGGTGGGGTGGGCGGGCTTGTGCTGCTCCGCCTTCGTGTCCTTGTGTCCGTCGTCCTTGCCGTCGTCGCTGCTGCCGCAGCCGCTCACCAGGAGCGCGATCGCCGCCGCCGCGGCGACCGCGCCCGGAATCCGCGCTGACGTGCGCACGTACATCCCTCTCCGTCACTCTCTCGGCCCCGCTGCATCGATCGGCAGGGCCACGTCAAGCTAGCAGGGAAAGGGGCGACATACAGGATGTATAGGGGTGAAGCGGGCGCAAGTTGGCGCTGAGTGCGAAGTGAGGCGGGGCCGTCCACAGGTCCGGCCACCGATGTCGGCGGCGCCGCCTAAGGTGGCGGGCATGCTTCAGGAGAGTGCCGAGGGGTCAGGCGGGGCGTCCGAGACGGCGACGCTGCGCGTACTGCGCAGGGTCTTCGGTTACGACGCGTTCCGCGGGCAGCAGGAAGCCGCCATCGAACATGTCACAAGCGGCGGAGACGCGGTCGTACTGATGCCGACCGGCGGCGGCAAGTCCCTCTGCTACCAGATCCCGGCACTGGTCAGACCGGGTACGGGCGTCGTGATCTCCCCCCTCATCGCCCTGATGCAGGACCAGGTGGACGCGCTGCGGGCGCTGGGCGTACGCGCCGGGTTCATCAACTCCACGCTCGACTTCGACCAGCGCCGGGTGGTGGAGGCCGAGTTCCTGGCGGGTGAGCTCGACCTGCTCTACCTCGCCCCCGAGCGGCTCCGGCTGGAGGCGACGACGGCACTCCTGGAGCGCGGCAAGGTGTCGGTCTTCGCCATCGACGAGGCGCACTGTGTCGCTCAATGGGGTCACGACTTCCGGCCCGACTATCTGAACCTGTCGATGCTCGGTGAGCGCTGGCCCGACGTGCCGCGCATCGCGCTGACGGCCACCGCCACCCGCGCCACCCACCAGGAGATCGTCCAGCGGCTCGGGCTGGAGGGGGCGCGGGACTTCGTCGCCAGCTTCGACCGGCCCAACATCCAGTACCGCATCGTGCCCAAGCGCGACCCGAAGAAGCAGCTGCTGCGCTTCCTCAAGGAGGAGCACCAGGGCGACGCGGGCATCGTCTACTGCCTGTCGCGGAACGCGGTCGAGCGCACCGCCGAGTTCCTGTGCGCCCAGGGCATCGAGGCGGTGCCGTACCACGCGGGCCTGGACGCGGGCACGCGTGCCGCACACCAGTCGCGCTTCCTGCGCGAGGAGGGCCTGGTCGTGGTGGCCACCATCGCCTTCGGCATGGGCATCGACAAGCCCGACGTGCGCTTCGTCGCCCACCTGGACCTGCCCAAGTCCGTCGAGGGCTACTACCAGGAGACCGGCCGCGCCGGGCGCGACGGCCTGCCGTCGACCGCCTGGCTCGCCTACGGCCTCCAGGACGTCGTCCAGCAACGCAAGCTGATCGAGAGCGGCGAGGGCGACCCGGCCTTCCAGCGCCGGGCCCGGATGCATCTGGACGCGATGCTCTCGCTGTGCGAGACGGTGCGCTGCCGGCGCGGGCAGCTGCTCGCCTACTTCGGCCAGGAGCCGCAGGAGGGCGCCGCCGAGACCTCGTGCGGCAACTGCGACACCTGTGTGACCCCGCCCGAGTCCTGGGACGGCACGGTGCCCGCGCAGAAGGTGCTCTCCACCGTCGTACGGCTCAAGCGGGAGCGCGGCCAGAAGTTCGGCTCCGGCCAGCTCGTGGACATCCTGCTGGGCCGCAAGACCGCCAAGGTCATCCAGTTCGACCACGACGCGCTGTCGGTCTTCGGGATCGGCACCGAACTGGGCGAGGCAGAATGGCGCAGCGTCATCCGCCAGTTGATCGCCCAGGGACTGCTGGAGATCGAGGGCGAGCACGGCACCCTGGTCCTCACCGAGACGAGCGGCACGGTGCTGCGCGGCGAGCGTGAGGTGCCGCTGCGCAAGGACCCGGCACCGGTGAAGGCGCCCCGCCCGGCCGCCGCCGCGGGCTCCGGCGCACGGGGCGGCGGCGGGAAGGGCGCCGCTCCGGTGGACCTCCCCGAGGAGGCCCGGCCGCTCTTCGAGGCCCTGCGGGCCTGGCGTACCGAGCAGGCGCGGGAGCAGGGCGTTCCGCCGTACATCGTCTTCCACGACGCCACGCTCCGCGAGATCGCGCTCCAGCGGCCTGGCACCCTGGCGGAGCTGGGCACCATCCCGGGCGTCGGCGAGAAGAAGCTCTCCAATTACGGGGAGGGGGTGCTGGCCGCTCTCGCGGAGTGAGCCGTGCCCCGCCAGGGGCGCGGAAACCCCGCGACCAGCCACCACCGGGCCGCACCCTGCTGACGACGGCCAGGGGCACCCCTTCCCGGCACCGAGGGGAGGGGGCACCCGGAAGGCGGCGCCCTCGCCTACGCGCTCGGCTCCACCCGCCCCCGCACCTCGCCCAACCCGATCCGGCCCCCGCCAGGGCCCGGCGCCCAGGCGGTGAGGACGACCTCGTCGCCGTCTTCGAGGAAAGCCCGCTCGCCCTCGGGGAGGGCGAGCGGTTCGCGTCCGCCCCAGGTCAGCTCCAGCAGCGAGCCGCGCTGCTTGTGCTCCGGCCCGCTCACGGTGCCGGACGCGTACAGGTCACCCGTACGCAGCGAAGCACCGTTCACCGTCATATGCGCCAGCTGCTGCGCCGCCGTCCAGTACATCGTGGCGAACGGCGGCTCCGCGATGACGTGCCCGTTCAGCTCCACCGTGATCCGCAGGTCGAACCCGCCCGGCTCGATCCCCTCCGCCGAGTCGTCCAGATAGGGCAGCAGCGGGAAGTCCCGCTCCGGGGGTGGCACCCGGGCGGCGTCCAGGGCGTCCAGCGGGGTGATCCACGGGGAGACGGAGGTGGCGAACGACTTGCCCAGGAAGGGGCCGAGCGGCACGTACTCCCACGCCTGGAGATCCCGTGCCGACCAGTCGTTCAGCAGCGTCACCCCGAACACATGGTCGCGGAACCCGGCCAGCCCGACCGGGCTGCCCAGCTCGCTCGGGGCGCCGACGACGAAGCCGACCTCCGCCTCGATGTCCAGCCGCCGCGAGGGGCCGAAGACGGGCACCGACTCGTTCGGGGGCTTGCGCTGGCCCTGCGGGCGTACCACCGGGGTACCGGAGACGACGACGGTGCCCGCGCGCCCGTGGTAACCGATCGGCAGATGCTTCCAGTTGGGGGTGAGCGCGTCCCCGTCGGGGCGGAAGATCCGGCCGACGTTGGTGGCGTGGTGTTCGCTGGCGTAGAAGTCGACGTAGTCGGCGACCTCGAAGGGGAGGTGGAGCCGCAGGTCGGACAGTGGCAGCAGATGGCGCGCCGTGGTCGCGCGGTGCGTGTCGTCGGTCAGCCAGTCGCGCAGCTCGCTGCGCACCTCCTGCCAGACCGGCCGGCCGGCGGCCAGCAGGGGACTGAGCGAGGGCGCTCGCAGTACGTCGGCGTGGGGGGAGCCGAACGCGGTGGCGGCCGCGCCCAGGTCGAGCACGTCGTCGCCGAACCGGACACCGAGCCGGCGGTGGCCGGGCTGGTCCGGGGTGCTGAAGAGGCCGTACGGAAGGTTGTCCGGGCCGAAAAGGGCACTGTCACTCATGAGGGTCAGGTTAAGTGCCGGGCCCCTGCCCTGGCCCTACCTCTTTCCACGAAAGATCGGCCTTCGCCGACCGAGAATTCACGGCGAGCGGTTCCGTTCGGAGCGCGGGGTCCGGACGAAGGCTTCCGCGCAGAACGCGCCCAGTGCGTGACTTGCCCCCTATCCGGTATATACCGGCATGGCACGCCAAGAGTGTTCTGCTGGGCGGGCGCCGACCGTGATCGTTATGTGACCGGTTACGCTGCCACAGGAGGGTGCACTCGACAGACGGGTGACATCCGGTCGAGAAGTCGCGAAGAGAAGCTCAAAGGACGCCAACAGCCGCAACCGAGACGCCGAGCAGACAGAGCCACACCGCAGGACCCGGCGCCGCCGATCGGCGCCTCACCACCCCCCGCTACCCGTTCGTTCCACGTACGCAGACAGGAGTACCCCTCGTGACCGTCGTCGGGCCCTTCGGGCTGAGCGTGCGGGACCAGGCTCTGGAAGCCGATGTCCTGGCCGGGTTGGCGGCCGTCGAGGAGGGCCTCATCGAGGCCACCAAGAGCGACGTGCCCTTCATAACGGAGGCGGCGCAGCACCTCGTACGGGCCGGTGGCAAACGGTTTCGGCCACTGCTGGTGATGCTGGGCGCCCAGTTCGGCGATCCGCACGCGCCTGGAGTCGTCCCGGCTGCCGTGGTCGTCGAGCTGACCCACCTCGCCACCCTCTACCACGACGATGTCATGGACGAGGCCGATGTGCGGCGCGGAGTGCCCAGCGCCAACGCCAACTGGGACAACTCGGTTGCCGTCCTGACCGGCGACTTCCTCTTCTCCCGCGCCTCGCACATACTGGCCGACCTCGGGCCGGAAGCCGTCCGCATCCAGGCCCAGGCGTTCGAACGGCTCGTCACCGGCCAGATCATGGAGACCGCGGGCCCCGCCGACGGCCACGACGCCATCGACCACTATCTGGAAGTGATCGGGGGCAAGACCGGCTCGCTGATCGCCGTCGCCGGCCGCTTCGGCGCCATGATGTCCGGCGCCGACGAGCGGACCGTCTCGGTGCTCACCCAGTACGGCGAGCGCGTCGGTGTCGCCTTCCAGCTCGCCGACGACGTCCTCGACATCGCCAGCGACGAACACGAGTCCGGCAAGACTCCCGGCACCGATCTGCGGGAGGGCATCGCCACCCTGCCGGTGCTCTACCTGCGCGCCCGTGCGGCGAGCCCGGACGCCACCCGCGAGGACCGCGAACTGTGCGCCCTGCTCGACGGTGACCTCGCCGACGACGGACGGCTCGCCGAAGCGCTGTCCGCGCTGCGCGCCCACCCCGCCCTGGAGCAGGCCCGCCGCGCGACCGTCCGGTACGCCGACGAGGCCCGCGAGATGCTGGCGCCGCTGCCCGACAACGCGGCCAAGGCCGCACTGTCCGGGCTGTGCACGGCCGTGGTGGACCGGGCGGGCTGACGAGCGCGACCGCCGTCCGGCCGCCGGGCCGCCGTCCTACCGCGGGGCCCACGTCCTGCCGCGGGGTCCACGTCCTGTCTCCGCGTGCTTCTCGCGCCTCCGTGTGCTCCTCGCACTCCCCGCGCTCGTCGCCTTTCTGCCGCGCCGCCTCGGACCGGATCGTGGGCGCGGGGCGAACTTCGGCGGGCCCGCCGGGAGATGGCTGGAAGGACGCGCCCCTCATGCCGATCCGCGCCGTACCAACCCGGAGGCGGAGGGACAGTCATCCCGGGGGAGTAGCGCAATGTGCCTCCGTCGGCTGACGCGCCATAGCGGGGGATTTGATGCCATGGAAGCACCCACCCCACACCGATTCGGGTGAGAATGGCGGCAAGGGGTGGACGAGTGCGACCTTTGAAGCCGCCGCCGATCACGGAGGTAGGACAGACAGATGGCACAGATCCAACCGAGGAACCCTCGGCGCAAGGCGGTCCGGTACGGCGTACCGGTCGCTGTCGCCGGGGTCGCCGCCGCGACCGTCGGCCTGGTGCCCGCGCTCGCCAGCTCCGGCGATCCTGACCTGCCGAAGGTCACGGCCGAGGAGCTGGTCGCCAAGGTGGCCAAGTCCGATGTCGACCACATGTCCGGCACGGTCAAGGTGAGCACCGATCTCGGCCTGCCCTCCCTCCCGGGAGGCGGTGGCAGCGGTGGTGGGAGCGGCGGTTTCGGAGGCGGACCGCACGGCTCCGCCGGCTCCGAGGGCCAGGACGGCGACAAGGAGCAGCCGGACGCCTCTCCGGGCAAGAAGCTTGCCGAGCTGGCCTCCGGGGAGCACACCCTCCGCTTCGCCGCCGACGGTCCCGACAAACAGCGCCTCTCGGTGATGGAGGACGCGGCCGAGTACAGCCTTGTCCACAACGGGCGCGACCTGTGGGCGTACGACAGCGGCAGCAACACGGCCTGGCACGCCAAGGCTCCCGAGGGGGCCAAGGGCTCGCACGGCAAGTCGGCCGAGCGGTGGCACGGCAAGCCGGACGCTGTCACCCCGCAGGAGGCGGCGAAGCAGGCGCTCAAGGACGTCGACAAGTCCACGTCCGTGACGGTCGACGGCACCGCGAAGGTCGCCGGCCGCGACGCCTACCAGCTGGTCGTCAAGCCCAAGGGTGCTCCGGACTCCACCGTCGAGTCGGTCCGCATAGCGGTGGACGCGGACAAGGGTCTGCCGTTGCGGTTCACCCTCACCCCGAAGGAGGGGGACAAGCCGGCGATCGATGTCGCCTACACCAAGGTGGACTTCGGCAAGCCGGACGCGAGCAGCTTCGACTTCACCCCGCCCAAGGACACCAAGGTCACCGAGGCCGAGCCGAAGCACGGCACCGGCGGCAAACAGGGTCCGAAGGGGCCGGCCGGGCTCTCCGGATCGGGGCTGGAGGTCGTCAACAAGTCCGCGAGCGACTGGGGCAAGGTGGCCAGGCTCGACACCGGCATGCCCGGCGGACTCGGCGGCCAGAACCCGGGCGGTGGCGACGAGCGCTCCATGAAGCTGCTGGACAGCTTCACCGACGAGGTCAAGGGTGACTTCGGCACCGGGCGGGTCTTCAGCACCCGTCTGGTCAACGCTCTGATGACCGACGACGGCAAGGTCTACGTCGGTGCCGTCACCAAGGACGGCCTGGTCAAGGCAGCCAACCAGGACCAGGCAGCCAAGTAGCACCGCACCCGGCAGGGCAGTACGGAAAGGACGGCGAAGGGGGCATATGACCGAGCAGACCGCCGTGGCGGAGGACGACAGCGCGGTGATCTCGACCCACGGGCTCACCAAGCGTTACCGCGGCGGTCAGCTCGCCGTCGACGCTCTCGATCTGTCCGTCCCACGGGGCAGTGTTTTCGGCTTCCTGGGGCCCAACGGCTCGGGGAAGACCACCACCATCCGGATGTTGCTCGGCCTCATCGAGCCCACCGGCGGCACCGCCCAGCTGCTGGGCGAGCCGATGCCCGGCTCGGTGCGGCGGGTGCTGCCCAGGGTGGGCGCGCTCATCGAGGGGCCCGCGCTCTACGGCTTCCTCTCCGGTCGGGAGAACCTGCTGCGCTACGACGCGGCCGACCCCACAGCCGACCCGCGCACCCGCGCGGCCCGGGTGGACCGGGCGCTGGAACGCGTGGGGCTCTCGGCGGCCGGGGGCAAGAAGGCGCGCGCCTACTCGCTGGGCATGAAGCAGCGCCTGGGGCTGGCCGCCGCGCTGCTCCAGCCGCGCGAGCTGCTCGTCCTGGACGAGCCGACCAACGGACTCGACCCCCAGGGCATGCGGGAGATCCGCTCACTGGTGCGGGAGTTGGCCGGTGACGGCATCACGGTGTTCCTCTCCTCCCATCTGCTGGACGAGATCGAACAGGTGTGCACTCATACGGCCGTCATGCACCGCGGCCGACTCATCACCCAGGGAACCGTCGCCGAGATGTCGGCGGGCGCCCGGGGCAGGCTGGCCGTGACCACCCCCGACCCGGGCGAGGCCGCCCGGGTGTTGAAGGAGAACGGCGTGGCCGACCTGATCACCGACGGGGAGGAGCTGAGCGGCGATCCGCCCCCCGGCGACCTCGCCGAGCTCAACACCGCCCTCGTCCGGGCCGGCGTCCGGGTCCGCTCCTTCGGTGTGCGGCGCGCTTCGCTGGAGGACGTGTTCGTCTCACTCACCGGGGAGGGCTTCGATGTCGCGGGCTGACTCACCGGCCGAGCCGCAGACGGAATCGCGGGCCGACTCACCGGTTGGGCCGCAGACGGAATCCCGGGCCGACTCACGGGTCGGGCCGCAGACGGAATCGCGGGCCGAATCGCCGGACGCGCCGCGTACCGCAGGACCGCTGTGGACGCTGGGGCTGTTCCGCAGCGAACTGGTCGTCACCTTCCGGCGCTGGCGCACCCTGGCGCTGCTCGCCGTGCTGGCCGCCGTCCCGATCGTGGTGGGCATCGCCGTGCGGGTCGAGACCAGCGACGGCGGGTCGATCGGCGACGGCGGGGGAGAGGGCCCGGCCTTCATCTCCCAGATCACCAACAACGGTCTGTTCCTGGTCTTCACCTCACTGGCCGCCACCCTCCCGTTCTTCCTGCCGATGGCGATCGGTGTGGTGGCGGGGGACGCGGTGGCCGGAGAGGCAGCCGCGGGCACCCTGCGCTATCTGCTGGTCGCCCCGGCCGGCCGTACCCGGCTGCTGCTGGCGAAGCTCACCACGGTGCTGGCCTTCTGCCTGGCGGCGACCATGACGGTGGCCGTCTCCGCGCTGGTGACCGGAGCACTGCTCTTTCCCACCGGCGAGGTCACGCTGCTGTCCGGCACCACGGTCTCCTTCGGCCACGGACTGCTGCGGGCTGTGGCCATCGCCGTGGTCGTCGCCCTCAGCCTGCTCGGCCTGGCGGCGCTGGGCCTCTTCGTGTCGACCCTCACCAACAGCGGTATCGCCGCCATGGCCGCCACGGTGGGGCTGCTGATCACGGTGCAGATCCTCAACGCCATCCCGCAGCTGGACGCGTTCCACCCCTTCCTGTTCCCCAACTACTGGCTGAGCTTCGCCGACCTGCTGCGGGACCCCGTCTACTGGGACGACATCCTGAAGAACCTCGGCCTGCAGGCCCTCTACGCAGGTGTCTTCGGCTCAGCGGCATGGGCCCGCTTCACCAACCGGGACGTGACGGCGTAGGGCCGTTGAGGGCGCGGGATGCCCTCAGCGGTCGGTCGCCCCTGTCACCGGTGAGTCGGTCGCCCCTGCCACGGGTGAGTCGGTCTCTACTGTCACGGGTGGCTGGGCGACCGCGGCGGCGGCACTGGCGGTCTCCTCGCGGGCCCGCCGCGCCGCAGCCCGCAACTCCGCGCGCCCCCGGCGGGCGGTGCGGAGCGCGTCCCAGGTCAGAATCGTGAGCGCCACCCACACCAGCGCGAACCCGGCCCACCGCTCGGGCGGCATCTCCTCGTGGAAGACGGTCAGGCCCAGGACGAACATGAAGGCCGGGGCCAGATACTGCAGCAGCCCGATGGTGGAGAGCGGCAGCCGTACCGCGGCGCTGCCGAAGAAGATCAGCGGCAACGCGGTCGCCACCCCGGCGCAGGCCAGCAGCAGCGCGTTGCCGAGGCCGTCGGAGGCGAAGGAGGAGTCGCCGCGCGAGCCGAGGTAGATCAGGAAGCCGAGCGCGGGCAGGAACTGCACCGCGGTCTCCGCGCTGAAGCCTTCCACGCCGTCCAGCTTGACGTGCTTCTTGATCAGCCCGTACGTCGCGAAGCTGAATGCCAGGCAGAGGGAGAGCCAGGGCAGCTTGCCGTAGGCGACGGTCATCACCACGACGGCGGTGGCACCGATGGCGACGGCGGTCCACTGGGCGATGCGCAGCCGCTCGCGCAGCAGCAGGACGCCGAAGGCTATGGAGACCAGCGGGTTGATGAAGTAGCCGAGGGAGGATTCGAGCACCCGGTCGGCGCTGACGGCCCAGATGAACAGGCCCCAGTTGAGGGAGATCACCGCCGAGGCCAGCACCACCAGGCCCAGCTTCTTCGGCTCGCGCACCAGCGCGGTCACCCAGGACCAGCGGCGCAGCAGCACCACGATCAGCAGCGCTGTCGGCAGCGACCAGACCATGCGGTGGGCGAGCACCTCTCCGGCGCCGATGTCGGCGAGGGCGTGCCAGTACAGGGGCAGCAGCCCCCACATCCCGTACGCCGCGAAGCCGAACAGCAGCCCCGTGCGCTGTGAACTCGGTGTCTGCATGACCCTCCCTGCCTTCTGTCCCGGATCCGGTGTGCCGGCCCCTTGAAGGTAACGGGACGCATCCCCTGTTGTCATTCCCGTTCCGCGTTATGGTCCTGTCGCCGGTCGAGCGGTGCCAGGGCCCGACACCACGCAAAGGCCCGGCACCCAGAGGGTGCCGGGCCTTGACCTCACGGCAGCGGGCCGCCGCACGGCATCGGGCGTCCGCAGAGGCCACATTGTCGGAGACCGGGCGTCCGCGGGGAGTGCCGTCAGCCGACGACCGTCCAGGTGTCGTTGCCGTGCAGCAGCGCGGACAGGTCGCCCTTGCCGTTCTGCTCGACCGCGCGTTCGAGCTGGTCGGCCATCTCCGTGTCGTAGACCGGACGCCGAACATCGCGCAGCACACCGATGGGCGTGTGGTGCAGGGTGTCCGGGTCGGCGAGCCGGGAGAGGGCGAACGCGGTGGTCGGCGAGGCGGCATGGGCATCGTGCACCAGCACCTCGGCCGTCCCCTCGTCGCGGACGTCCACGATGCGCAGATCGCCGGTCGCGCGGTCACGGACGACGCCCTGGGAGCCGAGACCGTCCTCGGCAGGAGCACCGAAGCGGATCGGCTCACCGTGCTCCAGTCGGATGACGGCCTCCTGCGCCTGCTCCTTGTCTTTGAGGACCTCGAAGGCGCCGTCGTTGAAGATGTTGCAGTTCTGGTAGATCTCCACCAGCGCCGAGCCCGGGTGGTCGGAGGCGGCGCGCAGCACGCTGGTGAGGTGCTTGCGGTCCGAGTCGACCGTACGGGCGACGAACGACGCCTCGGCACCCAGCGCCAGCGACACCGGGTTGAACGGCGTGTCCAACGACCCCATGGGTGTGGACTTGGTGATCTTCCCGGCCTCCGAGGTGGGGCTGTACTGGCCCTTGGTCAGCCCGTAGATCCGGTTGTTGAACAGCAGGATCTTGAGGTTCACATTGCGCCGCAGCGCATGGATCAGATGGTTGCCGCCGATGGAGAGCGCGTCCCCGTCACCGGTCACCACCCACACGCTCAGATCGCGCCGCGAGGCTGCCAGGCCGGTGGCGATGGCCGGGGCGCGCCCGTGGATGGAGTGCATCCCGTAGGTGTTCATGTAGTACGGGAAGCGGGAGGAGCAGCCGATACCGGAGACGAAGACGATGTTCTCCTTCGCCACGCCCAGCTCCGGCATGAAGCCCTGGACGGCCGCGAGCACGGCGTAGTCACCGCAGCCGGGGCACCAGCGCACCTCCTGGTCGGACTTGAAGTCCTTCATCGTCTGCTTGGCCACCGCCTTGGGCACCAGGGGCAGTGCCTCGGACGTGGGAGCTGCGGGGGAGCCGTTGTGCTGGGCCCGGGCGGTCTCCGGAGCGAGACCGGGGGACGTCTCAGCCATGTGCGATGGCCTCCTTGAGTGCGGTCGCGAGCTGCTCGGCCTTGAAAGGCAGGCCGCGGACCTGCGTATACGACTGTGCGTCGACCAGGTATCGGGCGCGGATCAGGGTCGCGAGCTGGCCGAGGTTCATCTCGGGAATGACGACCTTGTCGTAACGCCGCAGGACCTCACCGAGATTCCGCGGGAACGGGTTGAGGTGTCGCAGATGCGCCTGCGCGATCTCGCCCCCGGCGTTGCGGATACGGCGCACGGCGGCCGTGATGGGCCCGTACGTCGATCCCCAGCCCAGTACCAGCAGCTCGGCGTTTCCACCGGGATCGCTGACCTCCACGTCCGGCACCTCGACGCCGTCCACCTTCGCCTGGCGGGTACGGACCATGAAGTCGTGGTTGGCCGGGTCGTAGGAGATGTTGCCGGTGCCGTCCTGCTTCTCGATGCCGCCCACGCGGTGTTCGAGCCCCGGGGTGCCCGGCACCGCCCAGGGGCGGGCCAGGGTGTGCGGGTCGCGCTTGTACGGCCAGAAGACCTCGGTGCCGTCGTCCAGCTCGTGGTTGGGCCCCGAAGCGAACTGCGTCCGCAGATCGGGCAGCTCGTCCACCTCGGGGATCCGCCACGGCTCGGAGCCGTTGGCCAGATATCCGTCCGACAAGAGGAACACCGGCGTCCGGTACGTGAGAGCGATACGTGCCGCGTCCAGCGCCGCCGTGAAGCAGTCCGCCGGGGTGGCCGGCGCCACGATCGGCACCGGCGCCTCACCGTTGCGCCCGTACATCGCCTGCAGCAGATCGGCCTGCTCGGTCTTGGTCGGCAGACCGGTGGAGGGGCCGCCCCGCTGGATGTCGATGATCAGCAGCGGCAGCTCCAGGGAGACGGCCAGGCCGATGGTCTCCGACTTGAGCGCCACACCGGGCCCCGAGGTGGTGGTGACCGCCAGCGAGCCGCCGAAGGCCGCGCCGAGCGCCGCACCGATACCCGCGATCTCGTCCTCCGCCTGGAAGGAGCGAACTCCGAAGTTCTTGTGCTTGCTCAGCTCGTGCAGCACATCGGAGGCCGGGGTGATCGGGTAGGAGCCGAGGAACAGCGGCAGATCCGCCTGCTGAGACGCGGCGACCAGTCCGTAGGACAGCGCGAGGTTGCCGGAGATGTTCCGGTACGTCCCCGGCGGGAAGGCGCTGGAGGCCGGCGCGACCTCGTAGGAGACCGCGAAGTCCTCCGTCGTCTCGCCGAAGTTCCACCCGGCGCGGAACGCCGCGATGTTCGCCTCGGCCACCGTCGGCTTCTTCGCGAACTTGGACCGCAGGAACGCCTCGGTCTGCTCGGTCGGCCTGTTGTACATCCACGACAGCAGGCCCAGCGCGAACATGTTCTTCGACCGACCGGCCTCCTTGCGGCCCAGGTCGTACTCCTTGAGCGCCTCGACCGTCAGGGTCGTCAGCGGCACGGGATGCACGCTGTAGCCGTCCAGCGAGCCGTCCTCCAGCGGGCTGGCGTCGTAGCCCACCTTCGCCATCGCCCGCTTGTTGAACTCGTCCGTGTTCACGATGATCTCGGCGCCACGCGGCACGTCCGCGATGTTCGCCTTCAGCGCCGCCGGATTCATCGCGACCAGTACGTTGGGCGCGTCACCCGGGGTGAGGATGTCGTGATCGGCGAAGTGCAGCTGGAAGCTGGAGACGCCCGGCAGGGTGCCGGCGGGGGCGCGGATCTCCGCCGGGAAGTTCGGCAGCGTCGACAGATCGTTGCCGAACGAAGCCGTCTCGGATGTGAAGCGGTCCCCGGTGAGCTGCATACCGTCGCCGGAGTCTCCCGCGAACCGGATGATGACCCGGTCCAGGCGCCGGACCTCCTTGTCCCGTCCGCTGTCCTGGCCCCCTCCGGGGCCGGACTGCCCGGCTGGGCTACTGACCTGACTGGTCACGGTGGATCGGACCTCCCTCAAGGCGGCGGCTCGCTTGCCATCGTACGTTGCTAAGGGTTGCCTTCCCCTGGCTGTTCCCATCGTGGACAGATTTCTGAGACATCTGTGCCCGCTGCCCTCGCCACGGTGCACACCGTGTCTTCCACGTCTTCCACGTTCCGCCCCTGTGCTGGAGGGCTCCTCGAAGGAGCTCGGGCCCTCGGGCCTGCTCAGGAGTCCAGATATCTGAGCACCGCGAGCACCCTGCGGTGATTCGCGTCACTCTGGGACAGCCCCAGCTTCACGAAGATGCTGCTGACGTGCTTCTCCACCGCCCCGGGGCTGATCACCAGCCGGCCGGCGATCGCGGAGTTCGTCCGTCCCTCCGCCATCAGTGCCAGCACCTCCCGCTCCCGCGGGGTGAGCCCTGCCAGCACATCCTGCTTCCGGCTGCGCCCCAGCAGCTGGGCCACCACCTCCGGATCCAGCGCCGTACCGCCCGCCGCCACCCGGGCCACCGCCTCCACGAACTCCCGCACATCGGCCACCCGGTCCTTGAGCAGATACCCCACCCCTCGGCTCGACCCGGCCAGCAGCTCCGTGGCGTACTGCTCCTCCACGTACTGCGACAGCACCAGCACCCCCACCGCCGGGTGCTCCGCCCGCAGCCGCACTGCGGCCCGTACCCCCTCGTCGGTGTGCGTCGGCGGCATCCGCACATCCGCCACCACCACATCCGGGGCCTCGCCCCGGGCGACCAGCTCGCCCACCGCCTTCACCAGCGCCTCGCCGTCCCCGACCCCGGCGGCCACCTCGTACCCCCGGTCCGTCAGCAGCCGGGTCAGCCCCTCGCGCAGCAGAACGGAGTCCTCCGCGATCACCACCCGCACTCCGGCCCCCGCCGACGCCCCACGTCCGCCCTGCGGCCCGCGCGCCTCACGCGCCTCGGACCCCTCGGGGCCCCCGCGTGCACCGTCTGTCACATGCTCCCCCACGTGCTCCCCCACCTGCGCCGCCCTTCGTCCGGGCTGTCAGCATCCCAGAACGGTCACCGCCAGGGCAGTTCCGCCGTCACCGTCGTCGGCCCGCCCACCGGGGAGCGAAGGGCCAGCAGCCCGTCCACTGCCTGCAGCCGGTCGGCGAGTCCGGCGAGACCGGAGCCGTCCTCGACCCGGGCACCCCCCTTGCCGTCGTCCGTCACCTGAATGAGCAGCCGCTGCTCACTGCGCCATATCTCGACCCACCCACGCCGCGCCCCGCTGTGCTTGCTGATGTTCTGCAGCAGCTCGGAGGCGGTGAAGTAGGCGATGCCCTCGATCGCGGCGACCGGACGCTGCTCCAGCTCCACCGTGACCGAGACCGGCACCGTGCAGCGGGCGGCCAGCGCGGAGAGCGCCGGACCCAGGCCCCGGTCCGTCAGTATCGCCGGGTGGATGCCCCGGGCCAGGTCCCGCAGCTCCTGAAGGACGAGCTTCACCTCGCCGTGCGCCCCGTCGATCACCGCAGCGACGGCCTGGGGGTCCGGTTCCGGATCGTCCAGCAGCTTCTCCTTCGCCAACCCCAGCTCCATGGCCAGCGAGACCAGGCGCGCCTGTGCACCGTCGTGCAGGTTGCGTTCGATCCGGCGCAGATCGGCTGCCGCCGTGTCCACGACCACCCCGCGGTCCGTCTCCAGCTGAGACACCCGAACCGCCAGCCGGGACGGCCCCAGCAACCCACTGACCAGCAGCTTGTCCACCTGTACCAACCCTCGTATCAGCCATGGGGTCAGCAGGATGATCACCAGGCCGAGCGCCGAGACGAGTGTCAGGGTGAACCCCGGCTCCAGCACCACGCCGTCCTGCGAGGCGGAGACGGAGGTCAGCCCGTCGCTGCCGGCCTGCAGCGGGGGGAGGTGCACATACTCGCCGGGGGATATCCACTCCCACACGGGGAGCGTGAACATCAGCCAGCCGGCACACCAGGTCGCCACCCCTATGCCGCCGCCGAAGACCGCCCAGGGCAGAAACAGCAGCGCGTAGAGCAGATGCCGCCAGGAGACCCCACTGCGCAGCAGTGCCCCCATCCACGACATCAGGCTGTCCGAGCGCCGCTGCGTCCGCACCGGCTCCGGCTCCCCCACCCGCAGACCCAGCAGCACCCGCGCCCTGCCCCGCTCCAGGTGCCCCAGCACCCGACACCCGGCCAGCCCGGCTGCCAGTATCGGAAGCCCCAGTGAGGTGATCAGCAGCGCCGTGCCGAACATCAGCGCCCCGAACGCGTAGCAGAAGGCGACGGCTGCCAGCGGCAACCCCGTGACGACGTACGCCAGCTCGCACATCGACTGCCGGGTCAGCGGAGCCCGCAGCATCACGAGCCACCATGGGCGCCGCGCAGCGGAAACCGGAGGGGCAGCAGGAGCAAGGGAAGACGCTTCGCCTGTCATGGATCCAGCATCGCCTGCGGAGGCGCTGTCGGTAATCGCGCCAGCTGGAGTCTTGATACGGGGGTTGTCCCTACCCCTGCGGCTCCCAAGATCTCCTGACCGGGGCCCGGGGCCCGGGGCCCGAGGCCCACGAGGCGGCCGTGCGGAAGTCACGGGGCCGACGCGGAAGTCACGGGGCCGACCCTGGGGAAAGTCACGAGGCTTCCGCCGCCGTGCTCGCGGAGCCCGCGAGTGTGACGCGGCTGTCCTCAGCGGGTCCCCCAGGGCCTACACTCCGTGCGTACAGATCGTCGAACGTACACACCGACACAGGACGGGGCAGGCGTGCCGGACTACTTCCACGGCTATGCAGTCGTCGGGCTGGTAGCCGTCGTCGGTGTGCTCTTCGTCTGCGTGGCCTTCGCCGCAGGCCGTCTGCTGCGGCCAGTGGTCCCCACCCCCGAGAAGATGCTGACGTACGAGTGCGGGGTCGACCCCGTCGGCGAGGGCTGGGCTCACACGCAGATCCGCTATTACGTCTACGCGTTCCTGTACGTCATCTTCGCCGTCGACGCGGTCTTCCTCTTCCCCTGGGCGACGGTCTTCGCCGCGCCCGGCTACGGCGGGACCACACTCGCGGAGATGTTCGTCTTCCTCGGCTTCCTGGCCGTCGGCCTGCTGTACGCGTACAAGAAGGGCGTCCTGGAATGGACGTAACGAACACCCCGACTCCCGCAGCGACACCGCGAGCCGAGGGACGCCCCCAGCTCGGCCTGCTCTCCCGGCTGGCGCCCGAACCGATGAAGGTGGTCCTCAACTGGGGCCGCCGCTACAGCCTCTGGGTCTTCAACTTCGGCCTGGCCTGCTGCGCCATCGAGTTCATCGCCGCGTCCATGGCACGGCACGACTTCATCCGGCTCGGCGTCATCCCCTTCGCGCCCGGCCCGAGGCAGGCCGATCTGATGGTGGTCTCCGGCACGGTCACCGACAAGATGGCCCCCGCCGTCAAACGCCTGTACGAGCAGATGCCGGAGCCCAAGTACGTCATCTCCTTCGGGGCCTGCTCCAACTGCGGCGGCCCCTACTGGGACTCGTACGCGGTCACCAAGGGCGTCGACCAGATCATTCCCGTCGACGTCTATGTGCCCGGCTGCCCGCCCCGCCCCGAGGCGCTGCTCCAAGGTGTGCTGAAGCTCCAGGAGAAGATCGCCGCCGAGTCCACCGCGGACCGCTACGCGCGAAGCGGAGCCGACGGCGCTCCCTCGGCCGCGGCCCTCACCAGCGGTCTGGTCGGCCCGCCGGAGACCCCGCAGTCCCCGCCGCCGTCCCCAACACCGACGACACCGCCGGCGACGGACAAGGGCCCGGACGGTGACACCGAGGAGGACGGACGGTGACCGAGCCGCCCCAGCACCCGGGCCGGCTGCCCCGCCCGGCCGACGAACTGTTCGGTGAGGGCGCGACAGCCGAGGACGCCTTCGGGCTGCTCACCGTCGATGTGGCCGCCGACTCCTGGATTCCCGCGCTGACCGCGGCCCGCGACGAGCTGGGCTGCACCTACTTCGACTGGCTCAGCGCCGTCGACGAGCCGGGCACCGGCATCCGGATCTGCGCACATCTGGTGGCGCTGCCCAGCGCGGACACCGGAGTGCGCCGCCTCGTGCTGCGTACGACCGTCCCGCACGAGGCTCCCGCCCTGCCCACCGCCACCGGCGTCTACGCGGGCGCGGCCTGGCACGAGCGGGAGACGCACGAGATGTTCGGCGTCGACTTCCCGGGCCATCCGCACCTGCTCCCGCTGCTGCTGCCCGACAGCTTCGAGGGGCATCCGCTGCGCAAGGACTTCGTGCTCGCGGCCCGCGTGGCCAAGGCGTGGCCCGGTGCGAAGGAGCCCGGCGAGTCCGGGCACGGCGGCCCCAAGCGCCGCCAGATGCTCCCGCCGGGCGTCCCCGACCCCAACGAATGGGGACCCCTCAAGGGCCAGCTGCCCCCCGCGCCCACCCGTGAACGCTCCCGCCGCGCCTCCGGTGACACTCCGCGCCGCACGCGCAGCGCCAGTGCCGGCTCCGCCTCCCAGCAGGAGACGGAGGCGGCCGAGCCCACCCCGCGCAGGCCCCGCCGCGCCCGCAGCGCCAGTGCCGGGTCGGCCTCCCAGCGCGCTGCGGCGGAGCAGCCCACCCCGCAGGAGCAGCCCACCGCGCAGGAGCGCCCCACCTCGCAGGAGCCGGCCGAGCCGCAGGAGCAGCCCACCCCGGAGGAGTCGGCCGTACCGCCGAAGGAGGCCCCGGCCGACGAGAAGCGCGCCACTTCGGGCGAGCGCCCGGGGAGCGAGACTCCGAGGACGCCGCGTTCCTCCGACGCTCCCTGGCACCACGCCCCTCCCGCCGATGAAGGCGCGGACGGCTCCGGCGACCGGCCGGCTGACGACGCCCCCAAGGACGGCCCGAGCGCTGACGGGAGCGACCGCCCGAGCGAGGAACCGAGCGAGGAACCGAGCGAGGAACCGAGCGGCGGTCCGGGGGAGAACCGGCACGGGGAACAGGGGGACGGAGCCTGATGGACGCCCTCGATGTCACCGTCCGGATCCTCGCCGTACTGCTCGCCTTCCTTCTGCTGCCCTTGCTGGTCGGGCAGACCGAGCACAAGGTCATGGCCCATATGCAGGGGCGCGTCGGCCCGATGTACGCGGGCGGCTTCCACGGCTGGGCCCAGCTGGTTGCCGACGGAGTGAAGTTCGCGCAGAAGGAGGACGTCGTCCCCGACGGCGCCGACCGGCGCGTCTTCCAGCTTGCGCCCGCACTCGCGCTGATCCCGTATCTGCTCGTCCTGGTGGCGATCCCCGTCGCACCGGGCGGCGGTGTCGCGCAGGCGCTGGACGCCGGGATCTTCTTCGTACTGGCCGTGATGGGCGTCGGCATCCTCGGCTCGCTGATGGGCGGCTGGGCCTCGGCCAACAAGTTCTCCCTCCTCGGTGGGCTGCGCACGGCGGCCCAGCTGCTGGCGTACGAGCTGCCGATGCTGCTCGCCGCCGCCTCCGTCGCCATGGCCGCCGGCACCCTCTCCCTGCCCGGCATCCTCGGGGTGTGGGAGTGGTGGTGGCTGCCGTGGCAGCTGGTGGGGGCGGTTGTCTTCTTCGTCGCCGGCCTCGCCGAGCTGCAGCGTCCCCCCTTCGACGCGCCGATTGCGGACTCGGAGATCATCTTCGGCGCCTACACCGAGTACACCGGGTTGCGCTTCGCACTGTTCCTGCTCGCCGAGTACGCGGGCATCGTCGTGCTCTCCGCGCTCACCGCCGTGCTCTTCCTCGGTGGCTGGCACGGTCCCTTCGCCGACGGTCTGGGATGGCTGTGGATGCTGCTCAAGACCGGTGTCCTCGCCTTCGGTGTGATCTGGCTGCGGGTCAGTTATCCCCGGCTGCGCGAGGACCAGATCCAGCGGCTGGCCTGGACGGCGCTCGTCCCGCTCGCCCTCTTCCAGATCGCCCTCACCGGCGTCGTCAAGGTGGTGATGTAGCCGTGTCCCACGCCCACTCCGAGGGCACGCCCGCCGAGCGGTCCGGCGCCAAGCGCGGAGTGTTCGGCTCCGGCCTGGCCAAGGGCCTGGCCGTCACCCTCCGCACGATGACCCGGCGGTCGGTCACCGAGCACTACCCGGACGCGCAGCCCGAACTGCCGCCCCGTAGCCGGGGGGTCATCGGCCTGTTCGAGGAGAACTGCACCGTCTGCATGCTGTGCGCCCGTGAGTGCCCGGACTGGTGCATCTACATCGACTCCCACAAGGAGACGGTGCCTCCGGCCGCGCCGGGCGGCCGGGAGCGCAGCCGCAACGTCCTCGACCGGTTCGCCATCGACTTCGCCCTGTGCATGTACTGCGGTATCTGCATCGAGGTGTGTCCTTTCGACGCGCTGTTCTGGTCGCCGGAGTTCGAGTACGCGGAAACCGATATCCATGAGCTGACCCACGAGCGGGACAAGCTCCGCGAGTGGATGTGGACCGTGCCCGAACCGCCGCCGCTGGACGACGCCGCCGAGGAGGCCAAGGAACTGGCCGCCGCCCGCAAGAGCGCCGACAAGGCCGCTCAGACCGCCGAGGCCGACAGGCTCGCCGCCCACCGCGAGCAGCCCGCCCAGGAGACCGCGGAGGAGCCGGGCGGGAAGCCGACGCAAGGCTCCGGCCAGGACGCACAAGGCGGTGCCGAGTGAGCGCCCTCCTCGTCCAGCCGCTCGTCGGCGGCCACACCGGGGCGGCCCCGGCCCACACCGGCCTCGCCGCCGGTCACCCCGGCTTCCTCTCACCCTCCGGGGTCGAGATCGTCTTCGTCCTCGTCGGGCTCGTCACCCTCGGAGCCGCACTGGTCACCGTGACCACCAGACAGCTCGTGCACGCCGCACTGTGGCTGGTGGTCGCGCTCGGCGGGATCGCCGTCGAGTACCTGCTGCTGACCGCCGAGTTCATCGCCTGGGTACAGGTCCTGATCTACGTCGGCTCCGTCGTCGTCCTCATCCTCTTCGGCCTCATGCTCACCAGGGCCCCCATCGGGCGCTCGCCGGACGCCGACTCCGGCAACCGCTGGCTCGCGCTCGTCGTCTCCCTCGCGGCGGCGGCCACCCTCGTCACCGTCGTCGTCGACGCCTTCCGCGCCACCTGGATCGACCTGGAGGAGCGCACCGGACCGGGCCAGGGCTCCTCCGAGGTGACCGGCACAGCACTCTTCCGGCACTGGGTGCTGCCCTTCGAGGCGCTGTCCGTCCTCCTCCTCGCCGCACTCGTCGGCGCGATCGTCCTCTCCAAGCGGAACAGCGACGCCGGCTCCGGCCCCGGCTCCCGGCCGGACAGCGCCGATTCCGTCCCCGCCAGGCGGAACAAGGCCGGTGAGAGCTGATGCACCTCGCCTATCCCGCCGTGCTCGCGGTCCTCCTCTTCTGCGTCGGCCTCTACGGCGTCCTCGCGCGCAGGAACGCCATCCTCGTCCTGATGGCCGTCGAGCTGATGCTCAACGCCGTCAACCTCAACCTCGTCGCCTTCGACGTCTGGCTCCGCGACACCCTGCACGCGGGCCAGGCGCTCACCCTGTTCACCATCGCGATCGCCGCGGCCGAGATCGGCATCGGTCTGGCGATCGTCCTGCTCGTCTACCGCAACCGCGGCAGCTCCGACATCGACAGACTCAGGGACCTCCGCGAGAGCGGCGGCCCTCCAGGGGGCGACTCCAGCGGCGGTTCACGCGATGAGAAGAGTGTGGCACCCGCCACTGACAACGACGCCGAGAGCGGCTCTGACCAGCGGGTCCAGGGTCCGGCCGCAGGGAGGCGGCACGCGTGAGCACCACGACCCTCGCAGCGCTCGTCCCCGTACTCCCGGCGCTCGGCGCCCTCGCCGGACTGCTCCTCGGCCGCCGTGCCCCGGGGTTCGTACGGCCGCTCGCGGTCCTGCCCACCCTCGCCGCCGCGGCCCTCGCCGTCACCGTCGCGGTCCGCCAGGGCGGCGGCGCCCCGGTGCGGGCGGCCACGGAGCTGGCTCCGACGGGCAACGACGCGCTGCCGATCCAACTGGCGCTCAATCTCGACGGCTTCGCCGTCCTCGTCGCCGTCCTCGTCGGCCTCGTCGCCACCTGTGTGCAGCTCTACTCCATCGGCTATCTGCGCGACGACCCGCGCTACGCCTCGTACGCCGCGCTGGTCTCGCTGTTCACCGCCGCGATGTTCCTCGTGGTCTACAGCGACGATCTGATCGTGCTGCTCGTCGGCTGGGAAGTCATGGGCATCTGCTCGTACTTCCTGGTCGGGCACTACTGGGAGACCCCGGCCGCGCGTGCCGCCTCCCTCAAGGCGTTCCTCGTCACCAAGCTGGGGGACGTGCCGTTCCTCATCGGCATCCTGGCGCTGGCCTCCGAGACGGGCAGCTTCCGCATCAGCACCGTCGTCACCCGCCTCACCTCCAGCCTCTCCGGCTTCGAGCTGACACATCCCACGCTGATCGCGCTGCTGCTGCTCGCCGGGGTCGCGGGCAAGTCGGCGCAGCTGCCGCTGCACTCGTGGCTGCCGGACGCGATGGCGGGCCCGACGCCGGTCTCCGCGCTGATCCACGCCGCCACGATGGTCGCGGCGGGCATCTACTTCGTCGCCCGGCTGCTGCCCGTCTTCACGGCCTCCACCGCGGCGCTGGTCGTCCTCGCGGTGCTGGCCGCGCTCACCATGACCGGCTCGGCGCTCGCCGCGCTCGCCCAGGACGACATCAAGCGTGTACTCGCCTACTCGACCATCAGCCAGCTCGCCTACATGGCCGCCGCACTCGCCGTCGCCGACCGCGGCGCCGCCGTCTTCCACCTGCTCACCCATGGGGCGTTCAAGGCGCTGCTCTTCCTGGCGGCCGGAGTCGTCATCCACGCCGCCGGCACCAACTCCCTGACCCTGATGGCCCGCACGGGCGGTATCGCCAAGCGGGCGCCCGACGCCTACTGGACGATGACGATCGCGCTGCTGGCGCTGGCCGCCGTGCCGCCGTTCTCCGGGTTCTTCTCCAAGGAAGCCGTGCTGGCCGCGGCCGAACACGCCGCCTTCGGCGACGCGCACGCCCCGTTCCAGGGGGCGCACGCTGCCCCCGCGGGCGCGGGCTGGATCGTCCTCGTCGCCGGCCTGGTCACCGCGCTGCTGACCGCTGCCTACGCGGCCCGGCTGTGGCTGCTGGCCTTCCGGGGCGCGCCAGCCGTGGCTCCGCTCGCAGTCAAGGGCGAGAAGGCCGCGGAACACGTGCCCGAACAGGTGGCGCAGCAGGCGCCCGAAACGGACCTTGCCACCCCCGGTCCCGCACACGCTGCCGGCGAGCGCGATACGCACGCCCACCAGCCCGGACACGCCCACCAGCCCGCGCCCGTCGTGATGACCGCCGTCCTGTGGGTGCTGGCGCTGCCGTCCCTCGTCCTGGGGCTCGCTTTTCTCGTACTGCCCGACTGGTTCGACGACGCTTCCCTCAGCCCCACCCTGACGACCTCCGTGCTCGCCACCGGTGTGGCACTGGTGGGCGGCCTCCTCACCTACGCGACCTGGCGGCACAGCAGCGCCCTCGCCGCGCTCCACCCCGAACACGACGCCGACCCGGGAGTGCTGCTGCTCGGACCGCTGCACCGGCACGCGGCAGCCGGCTTCCACCTGGACGCCCTCTACCGCACCGCTGTCGTACGCCCCGTCCAGGGCGCCGCCAGGCTGGTGCGCTTCTTGGACCGGGAGGTCGTCGACGCCTACGTGGCGGGCGCCGGGCGCGGTTCACGGCTGCTCGGTGCGGCTGTCCGGCGCACCCAGACGGGCAACGTGCAGACCTACCTCGGCGCCCTGCTGACGGGCTCGTTGGTGCTCGCCGTCATCGCCGTCGTGGCCGTGACCGGAAACGGAGGGGCGTGACGTGATCCCGCTCGACGAGACCGTCCTGCAGACGCTCCTGCTCGCCGTCGTCGCCCTGCCGCTGCTCGGCGCGGTCGCCGCACTGCTGCCCGCACCGCCCGGACTGCGCGGCCGCGGCCCCGACCAGGCGGTACTGCGGCACGGGGTGACCGTCACCGGTGCCGTGCTCGCCCTCACCGTCGTGCTGACGCTCGGCTTCGACCACGACCGCCCGGGCAGCATGCAGGCCGAGACGAACGTCAGCTGGATCCCCGCGCTGGGCGTACGGCTGCACTTCGGCACCGACGGCATCTCCCTGCCGCTGCTGGTCCTCACCGCACTGCTGACGTTCCTGTGCGCGCTCTACAGCTACGTCAGAATGCCGCAAGGGCCGAGCCCCAAGGCCTTCGTGGCACTGCTGCTCCTGCTGGAGTGCGGCACCCTCGCCACGTTCGCGGTGCTCGATCTGATGCTGTTCTTCCTGGCGTTCGAGATGGTGCTCATCCCGATGTACTTCCTCATCGCCCGGTGGGGCGGCGAGGGCAGGGGCGCGGCGGCCTGGAAGTTCGTCCTGTACACACTGCTCGGCTCCGTCGTGATGCTGCTCGGACTGCTGGTGCTCGGGCTGAACGCCGGCACGTTCGACATGGTGCGGCTCGCCGACGCACACGGCTCGGGTCTCGGTCACACCACCCAGCTGATCGCCGCCCTGGCCATCGGTATCGGGCTGGCCGTCAAGGCGCCCATGTGGCCGCTGCACAGCTGGCTTCCGGACGCGCACACGGCAGCGCCCACCGTGGGCTCCGTCCTGCTGGCCGGCGTGCTGCTGAAAATGGGCACCTATGGTTTCGTCCGGATCCTGCTGCCCGGCGTTCCTGAGGGGGCGCACACCTTCGCGCCGTACCTGGCGGCGTTCGCCGTCGCGGGCATCATCTATGGATCGCTCGCCTGTCTCGCTCTCGCGCGGAAGGGCGCCAAGGGCGACCTCAAACGGCTGATCGCCTACTCCTCGGTCGGGCACATGGGCTTCGTGCTGCTGGGCATCGCCACGCTCACCCACACGGGTGTCAACGGTGCCCTCTACGCGAACCTCGCGCACGGCCTGATCACCGGCCTGCTGTTCTTCCTCGTCGGCGCCCTGAAGGACCGCACGGGCACCAGCGACCTGGACACACTGGCCGGTGCCACCGGAGGCGCGCTCTACGGCAGGGCACCACGGCTGGGCGGCCTGCTCGCCTTCGGCGCCGTGGCCTCCTTGGGGCTGCCGGGACTGGCCGGGTTCTGGGGCGAATTGCTGGCGCTGCTGGGCGCCTACCACCCGGCAGCGGGGCTCAGCAGGCCCGCCTTCATGGTGTTCCTGGTTTTCGGTGCCCTGGGCACCCTGCTGACCGCCGCCTACCTGCTCGTCGTCGTACGCCGTGTCTGTATGGGCGACCCGGCGGAGACCCGCCCGGAACGCCTCGCGACGGTCACGGACGTGCGCGGTTTCGAGTTCGCCGCCTGGACGCCCCTGGTCGTCCTCACCGTCGTCGCCGGACTGTGGCCCGGGGCCCTCCTCGGGCTCATGGACCCGGCCGTGCAGAGCCTCCTGCCAGGAGTGACCCGATGACAGCGCTCACCGCCCCACCACAGGGCGCGCACAGCCTCGTCCAGAGCATCGACTGGGCCGCCGTCGCGCCGCCCGCCATCGCCGCTGTCGCCGCGCTGGTCGTCCTGGTGGCCGAGTTGTTCCTGGCCGAGCGCCACAAGAGCCTGCTCGGCCGGCTGTCCGCCGCCGCGCTCGGCCTCGCGGGGCTGGCGCTCGTCCCGCTCGTCGGTGACGACCGCGCCACCTTCTGTCTCACCTCCGGGACGCGCTCCTGCAGCTACGTCGCCGACACCTTCACCCTCACCGTGCAGCTGCTCGTCCTGGGCGGTGCTTTCGTGACGGCGCTGCTGTCGATGACCGCCGTACGCCGGGAACGGCTGCCGGCGGGGGAGTTCTGGTTCCTGCTGCTCTCCTCGGCGTCCGGGGCGGCCCTGCTGCCCGCCGCACGTGACCTGGCGACCCTTGTCGTGGCCCTGGAGGTCGCCTCCCTCCCGGCGTTCGCACTGGTAGGACTGCGGCGCGGCGAGCGGCTCTCGTCCGAGGCGGCACTGAAGTTCTTCCTGTCGTCCGTCGCCGCCACAGCCGTGATGCTGCTGGGCGTCAGCTTCGTCTATGCCGCCACCGGCAGCATGCACCTGAGCACCGTCGCCGAGGCACTCCCCGGTGTCGACAGCCGGCTGAGCACCCTCGCCGCCACAGGCGTGGCGCTCACCCTGGTCGGCTTCGCCTTCAAGACCGCTGCCGCACCGTTCCACTTCTGGGTGCCGGACACCTATGTGGGCGCACCGGTGCCGGTCGCCGCCTATCTGTCCGTCATCGGCAAGGCGGCGGGCTTCTCGGGACTGATCCTGGTCACCGTGCGGGCCTTCCCCGCGTACGCGGACGCGTGGGGCCCGGCGCTCGCGGTGCTCGCCGCACTGACCATGAGCGTCGGCAACCTGGGCGCGCTGCGCCAGCGGACCGACCGCGCACACGGGGCGGTACGCCTGCTCGCCTGGTCGTCGGTCGGACAGGCGGGCTATCTGCTCGTCCCGATCGCCGCCGCCGGCTACGCGGACGAGCCGGACCACGCGGTCGGTGCGACGCTCGCCTACGCGCTGATGTACGCCGTTGTGAACCTGGGGGCCTTCGCTGTCGTAGCCGCCCTCCAGCCGCACGGATCGGACGGCCGGCTGGACGACTACCGGGGGCTGGTCCGCACGCACCCCCTTGCCGCCGCTGCGCTGGCGTTCTTCCTGCTGTGCCTGGCCGGGCTGCCCCCGGGCATCATCGGCCTGTTCGCCAAGGTCACCGTCTTCCAGGCGGCCGTGGACGCGGGGCTCGGCTGGCTCGCTGTCGTGATGGCGTTCAACGTAGTGATCGCGCTCGTGTACTACCTCACCTGGACGGCGCTGCTCTTCCGCCCCGCCGCACCGCAGCAGGCCGCCGCCGCGCAGCAGGGCGCCCACGCCGCGGCGCAGCAGGTCGCTCCCACAGGTGCGCAGCAGACCGCCTCCGCGAGCGAGCAGCAGACCGTCGCCCCCGCCCTCCCGCGGCTCTCCGCGCCGCTGACCGCGACCATCGCACTGACCGGGGCACTCGCCCTGGCCGCCTCCGGAGCGCCGCAGCTCGTGCTGCGGTTCGCCGGTACGGCACTCTTCTGAGCGATTCGCGCCGGGGAACGCCCGGACAACGCCGAGGGAACTGACAACGCCCACTCCCCGTTGACGCAGAGGGAGGGTCCACTGGACGGGGCTGCTGAGGGCGGAAGGTCTGCCCGGCTCAGGGCTCCGCGGCACCATCTGGAGGGCGTACCGTGCACCGCCGGCACAACGGGCTGAGGACAGCTCTGCTCCTGGGAGGGCTGTCCGCCCTCATCCTCGTCATCGGGAGCTTTTTCGGCACCACGGGCCTGGTCGTCGCGCTGCTGATCGCGCTGGGTACCAACGCCTACGCGTACTGGAACAGCGGCAAGCTCGCGCTGCGCGCCATGCGTGCCCGCCCGGTCAGCGAGTTCGAGGCCCCGCAGTTGTACCGCATGGTCCGCGAGCTGTCCACGGCCGCCCGGCAGCCCATGCCGCGGCTGTACATCTCGCCCACCCAGGCACCCAATGCCTTCGCCACCGGCCGTAACCCGCGCAACGCCGCGGTGTGCTGCACGGACGGCATCCTTCGCATACTGAACGAACGTGAGCTGCGCGGTGTCCTGGGCCACGAGCTGAGCCACGTCTACAACCGGGACATCCTCATCTCCTCCATCGCGGGCGCTCTCGCCTCGGTGGTGCTCTTCCTGGTCAACTTCGCCTGGCTGGTCCCCTTCGGGCGCTCCGACGACGACGAGGGGCCGGGGCTGGTCGGCATGTTGCTGATCATGCTGCTGGGCCCGCTCGCCGCCTCCCTCATCCAGCTGGCCGTCTCCCGCTCCCGGGAGTACGAGGCCGACGCCTCCGGCGCGCAGCTCACCGGCGACCCGCTGGCGCTCGCCTCCGCCCTGCGGAAACTGGAGGCGGGCACGGCACAGCTGCCGTTGCCGCCAGAGCCACGCCTGGAGACGGCGAGCCACATGATGATCGCCAACCCGTTCCGCAGGGGTGAGGGCGGCATGACGAAACTTTTCTCCACCCATCCACCGATGGGTGAGCGTGTCGCCCGGCTGGAGAAGATGGCAGGCTGGCGAGGGTGAAGACCCTCCTCAATCTGCTCTGGCTGATCTTTTCCGGCCTCTGGATGGCACTCGGCTACGTCCTGGCGGGACTCGTCTGCTGTGTGCTCATCATCACGATCCCCTGGGGCCTGGCCTGCTTCCGCATCGCCGCGTACGCCCTGTGGCCGTTCGGCCGGACCGTCGTACAGCGCCCGGACGCGGGCGCCGCGTCCGGCGCCGGGAACATCGTCTGGCTCGTCTTCGCAGGGATCTGGCTCACGCTCGGACACCTCACCATGGGTGTGGCGCTCTGCGTGACCCTCATCGGCATCCCCTTCGGGCTGGCCCACTTCAAGATGGTCCCGGTCTCGCTGATGCCGCTCGGCCGCGAGATCGTGACCACCGGCGCGCCCGGGGCCTACCCGGGCTACCGCTGGTGACCGCTCACCCGTCCGCACCAGTGAGCCCCACCCGTTTCCAGGGGTGAGGCCCACCCTTCCCGCCCGGCCGCGCCCCGCATGGGAGTGCGGACTCGACAGGAGTACGCCCCGACAGGAGTACGCCTCGGCGGGCTCCGGTCTAGCGGAAGTTCACGTACTGCAGGGCGAAGTCGAAGTCCTTGCCCTTCAGCAGGCTGATGACCTCCTGCAGGCTGTCCCGGCTCTTGGAGGTCACCCGCAGTTCGTCGCCCTGCACCTGAGCCTTGACGCCCTTGGGGCCCTCGTCCCGGATGACCTTCGCGACCTTCTTGGCGTTCTCCTGGGAGATGCCCTCCTGGAGCGACGCGGAGATGCGGTACTCCTTGCCGGAGGCCTGTGGCTCCCCGGTGTCCAGCGCCTTCAGCGAGATGCCGCGCTTGATCAGCTTGGACTGGAAGATGTCGAGCACGGCCTTCACCCGCTCCTCCGAGTTCGCCCGCATCTCGATCCGCTCGCCCGACCACGCGATGGAAGCGTCCACACCCTTGAAGTCGTAGCGCTGGGAGATCTCCTTCGCGGCCTGGTTCAGCGCGTTGTCGACCTCCTGCCGCTCGACCTTCGAGACGATGTCGAAACTGGAGTCGGCCATGGTGAGTTGGCTCCTCGTACATAGATCCGGCAGAGAACGGCCCCCGAGGGCCGTGCGCAAAGCCTAGCCACCCGCAACGGCGGTCCGACCCTGGCCGGTGAGGGCGTCGCGCGGAGCACCTCGGGGGACCGTGCGGTGGATCACTGCGGCGGGTCGGACGCGACTGATCAATCGGGTGGCGAACCACCCCCGGCCATCGGGTATGGTTTACACCGTTGCCACGGCGCACCGCCCCGAGCGGAGTGTCGGGCAGCGATCCCAGGCGGTGTGCCCGAGCGGCCAAAGGGAGCAGACTGTAAATCTGCCGGCTCAGCCTTCCTAGGTTCGAATCCTAGCGCCGCCACAGCCGAAAGCGGCCCCCTCGCTTCAGTGCGAGGGGGCCGCTTCTGGTGTGTGACGTCAACTGCCTTCGACCCCGGCCACCTCGTCGATCGCTTCGGGGATCGGCATGCTGCCGCCCACCAGTTCCAGGGTCAGTCCGGCGGTGCGAGGCTCGTCGAGCAGTGCCATGAGGACTGCCGCCACGTCGTCCCTGGTCACCTCGGAGCGGCCGGTCTCGGGGGCCAGGTGGACGCGGCCGGTGCCCGGGTCTTCGGTCAGGCGGCCGGGGCGCAGTACGGTCCAGTCGAGGCCGGCGCGGGCCCGAAGGTCGTCGTCGGCGGCGCCCTTGGCTCGCAGATAGTCGGCGAAGACGGGGTCTATGCCCTCGGGTGTCCCTTCGAGGGAGGCGTCGGCGCGCATCGAGGAGACGATCACATAGCGCCGTACGCCCGCCGCCTGTGCGGCGTCCGCGAACAGGACGGCTGCCTGGTGGTCGACCGTCTTCTTACGGGCGGCGCCGCTGCCCGGTCCGGCACCGGCCGCGAAGACGGCCGCGTCGGCGCCCTCCAGATGCCGTGCGACCTCCTCGACGCTCGCCGTCTCCAGGTCGCACACGACGGGTTCGGCACCCGCCGCCAACAGGTCGCTCGCCTGTTCGGGGCGGCGCACGATGCCCGCCACCCCGTCCCCGCGCCCGGCGAGCAGCCGCTCCAGCCGCAACGCGATCTGACCGTGTCCACCAGCGATAACTGTGCGCATGCCTCGACCGTACGCCCACCGCGACGGCCATCCGCGCACCCGGCCCGTGCAGGCCCCGGCCCGCGCAGGCCCCCGGCCGGCGCACGGCCCGGTCCGTGCCGAGGCAGCCCGCGCAGGCGGCAGCCCTTCAGGCGGGGATCCGCACAACCCGGCTGGTCGTCCGGGCGGTCGCCCCAACGGGTCGCCCGGGCGGATCGCCCCGACCGGTCGCCCCGGCGAGCGGCAGGTGGCCCCCCGTACGTCAGCCCTGCGATTGGCGGGGCAGCCCCAACTCCCGTGCTCCGACCAGGTCGCAGTACTCCCGTACGGCGCTGGTGCGCGCCACCACGCGCCCCCGGTGGACGACGATCCGGCTGTAGGCGAGCGAGAGCGCACCGGACAACTCGTTGCCGCGAACCGCGAGCAGTTCGGCGGGGAAGCCCGCCTCGACGCGTACTTCGGGCAGTCCCATCGCGGCGCGCGCTCGGGTGCTGACCGCCTCGTAGGCGCTGTAGGGGCGGGCCTCGCCGTGGGAGGCGAGCAGATAGGCGGCTTCCAGCGGGTCGCCCCGGCCGACCTGGTTGGCGGCGTCCCGCAGGGCTCCGCTGCCGGCGGCGACCCTGACTCCCGCCGCCGCCAGCACTCGAACGGGTGCGGTCCGGGAGGGTGTGGTGGAGGTGGGGCGCTCCAGGACGCCGCAGTTGCCCTGCGGCAGGCACACCACGGTCACCCCGGCGGCGGCCAGTTGGCCCGCGGCGCGCTGGGCGGCCTGGTGCGGCAGTCCGGCCAGGCCGCCGCACGGGCCGATGGTGACGCCGGGCCGCAGCCCGCCCACCGCCGCGGCGAGCCGGGCGAGGCGCGCCGGATCGCCGGCGTCGGTGTGCAGGTCGACCGGGCAGCCGTGTTCGGCGGCGACCTCCAGTACCGCTTCGATGTAGCCGCCGGGGTCGGGGTCGAGGTCGGGGCAGCCGCCGACGGCCGCGGCGCCCATCTTCACGGCGTCCCGCAGTATCGACAGCCCCTCGGCGCCGGCGGCGCCCGTCAGCAGTCGGGGTACCGCGACGGCGCTCAGGTCGACCAGGCCGCGCAGCGACCTGCGGGCCTGCAGTACCGCTCCCAGGGAGCGCAGCCCGGCGACGTCGCCGATGTGCACATGGGTGCGCAGCGCGGTCGCGCCCTGGCTGAGTTGGAGGAGCGCTGCTTCGGTCGTACGCCGCTGGACGTCCACCGCGGCGGGGTCGGCGGGGTCGGTGCCGTCGGCGCGGTGGTCGGGATCGGGCCGGCCGGGGGGCTCGGCTGTCAGCGCGGTGTCGTAGTGCGCATGGGGCTCGGCGGGGGCGGGGAGCAACAGATAGCCGGACAGGTCGATACGGGTGGCGCCGTCCTGTCCGGTTCCGAGGCTGCCGGCGGTGCCGACGGCCTCGATGCGTTCGCCCACCAGTCGTACGTCGACGGTGCGGCCGTCCGCGAGCCGCGCGCCGCACAGTACGAGGGAGCGTGCCGGGCGGGTGGAATGCCGGGCGGCGGCATCGCGGAAATCCCGCTCCGCCTTTCCCGGTTCCTGCGGCTCGCTGTCGGTCATCTGGCTCCCACGTCGCATCTGGAGACGAGCGTATGACGCGCCGTGAGCGGCGGCGGGGAGGAGGCGAATAGTCGTACCGGTGTGGTGCCGGAGCTGGTTGGGACGGCCGTTGCGGGGTACGTGTGGAGGTACGTGCGCGGCCCGATCGGGGCAGGATCGGCGACCGGCGGCGGCGCCCAATACCGATTTCACGTTTGGCGGCGGGACGTGTAATGTCTTCATCGCTCGCCCCAATAGCTCAGTCGGCAGAGCGTCTCCATGGTAAGGAGAAGGTCAACGGTTCGATTCCGTTTTGGGGCTCTGATGTGAGAGATCTTCCGTCGGGAGGTCGCCGCATCGTGGCGGTGTAGCTCAGTCGGTAGAGCAAGCGGCTCATAATCGCTGTGTCACCGGTTCAAGTCCGGTCACCGCTACTTCACCGACAGTAGCCGGTTGTGGGGTCGGTCCTCCGATCGGCTACTCTTTCTGCGTTAAAACCCGTCCGTTCGTCAAGGAGCACTCACGTGGCTGCCACAGACGTCCGCCCGAAGATCACGCTGGCCTGCGTGGAGTGCAAGGAGCGGAACTACATTACGAAGAAGAACCGGCGCAACAATCCGGACAGGCTTGAGATGAAGAAGTTCTGCCCGCGTGACAACCGGCACACGGTGCACCGCGAGACGCGCTGATTCCTCTCATGCTCTGAGGCCGTCCCCGCTTGTCGGGGTCGGCCTCGTGCTGTGTCCGGAACCTCTGGTTCCGCTCCGGAAGCCCGAGCCTCTGGCACGGCTTCGGAATCCGATGGCCTGGCCCGGCCGTGGACCCTGGGGGGACCCCTGGCGTCCGGTGGGGTCCGGCCGGGCCCCAGGGGGCCACGGCTCGCGAAGCCGTACCGCCGTGAAACCGCCACACTGCCGCAGGAGGCGCCGCCGATGGCACTCGACCAGTCTTTCGTGGGGCGTACGTACCCGCCCAGCAGGCCGTACGAGGTCGGCAGGGAGAAGATCCGCGAGTTCGCGGAGGCCATTGGTGACGACAACCCCGCCTACCGGGACGCCGAGGCCGCCAAGGCGCTCGGTCACCCGGACGTGATCGCGCCGCCCACCTTCGTCTTCTCCGTCTCCTACCAGGAGGCGGAGAGCGTGGTACGTGACCCGAAGCTGGGCCTGGACTACGCCCGGGTGGTCCACCGGGACCAGCAGTTCGCCTACCACCGCCCGGTCCGCGCCGGGGACGTGCTCTCGGTCACCTCCACCATCGAGTCCATCAAGTCCCTGGCGGGCAACGAGGTGCTCGACATCCGCGGTGAGGTCCAGGACGCGGAGGGGCAGCCGGTGGTGACCGTGCACACCAAGCTGGTGGCACGCGCGGTCGAAGCAGGCGGAACCGGCGGAGCGGCCGAAGCGGCCGAAGGGGAGTGACGGAGATGACAGCGCAGATCGCCTATGCCGATGTCGAGGAGGGCACTCAGCTGCCCCTCCGCACCTTTCCCGTGGACCGGGCCCGGCTGGTCCGGTACGCCGGCGCCTCCGGGGACTTCAACCCCATCCACTGGAACGAGCGCTTCGCCAAGGAGGTCGGCCTGCCGGATGTCATCGCGCACGGCATGTTCACCATGGCCGAGGCCGCGCGGGTGATCACCGACTGGACGGGTGATCCCGGCGCGCTGCTGGAGTACGGCGTGCGCTTCACCAAGCCGGTCGTGGTCCCGGACGACGGCCAGGGCGCGGTCATCGAGGTGGCGGCGAAGGTCGCCAAGAAGCTCGACGACCAGGCCCGTACGGTGCAGGTGGACCTGACGGTCACCAGTGCGGGCACCAAGGTGCTGGGCATGTCCCGGGCCGTGGTCGAGCTCGCCTGAGGCGGGCTTCCGGACCGAGCCCGAGAAGTCCTGGACCGTGCCTCCCGAGGACGTGTTCCCGGGCCGGCCCAAGGCCGCGCCCGGCCCGGACCGAGCCGCCCCTGGGCCGGGTCCCGCCCGGCCTGCGGTGGGGCGGCGCGTACGTCCCCGTACGCTGGTGTCCGTGCAGGAACTCTACGTTGACTCCGGTGTCCCTCTGGTCTCGCTCGCCCCGCTGACGACGCTGCGCCTCGGTGGGCCGGCCCAGCGGCTGGTCACGGCGACCACCGACGACGAGGTGGTCGCGGCGGTCCGCGAGGCGGACGACAGCGGCGCTCCGCTGCTGATCATCGCGGGCGGCAGCAATCTCGTCATCGCGGACGAGGGCTTCGAGGGCACCGTCCTGCACATCGCGACCAGCGGTTTCTCGCTCTCCGGTACCAGCTTGGAGCTGGCGGCCGGCGAGAACTGGTCCAACGCCGTCGCGCGCACCGTGGAGGCGGGGCTGGCCGGGATCGAGTGCCTGGCCGGTATCCCGGGCTCCGCGGGCGCCACGCCGATCCAGAACGTGGGCGCGTACGGCCAGGAGGTCTCCAGCACGCTCACCGAGGTCGTCGCCTACGACCGGCGGACGCGCGAGACGGTGACCCTCACGAACGCCGAGTGCGACTTCTCCTACCGGCACAGCCGCTTCAAGGCGGACCCCGCACGCCATGTGGTGTTGCGGGTGCGCTTCGAGCTGGAGGACGCGGAGGGGCTGTCCGCGCCGATCAAGTACGGCGAGACGGCCCGCGTCCTGGGTGTCGAGCCGGGGGACCGGGTGCCTGCCGCCACCGCCCGCGAGGCCGTGCTGCGGCTGCGTGCGGGGAAGGGCATGGTGCTCGACGCCGCCGACCACGACACCTGGTCGGCCGGCTCCTTCTTCACCAACCCGATCCTGGACGACGCCGATTTCGCCGCCTTCGTCGACCGGGTGCGCGACCGGCTCGGGCCCGAGGTGGCGCCCCCGGCCTTTCCGGCGGGGGAGGGGCGGACGAAGACCTCGGCGGCGTGGCTCATCGACAAGGCGGGCTTCACCAAGGGCTACGGCAGCGGCCCGGCCCGGATCTCGACCAAGCACACCCTGGCGCTGACCAACCGGGGCTCGGCCACCACCGCCGACCTGCTGGCGCTGGCCCGTGAGGTGCGCGAAGGGGTGCGGGCCGCCTTCGGTATCACCCTCACCAACGAGCCGGTGATGGTCGGCTGCGCGCTGTGAGCGCTGTCGGTGGCCCTCCCGGGGCGCCGCTCAGTTGGCCACGCCGATGATCTTCCTCTCGGTGGTCGTGTCGTCCACCATCGCCAGCATCGCGGCCGCCAGGTCGGTCCGTGTGATGCGCAGCCGCCCCGGTACGGCCGTGCCCTCGCGCAGTCGCCAGTGGCCGGTGCCGGGCCGGTCGGTGAGCTGCGGCGGACGTACGACGGTCCACCGCAGCGCGCTGCCGCGAATCTCCTCCTCCATCACGGCCAGGTCCGCGTAGACGTCCTTGAAGGCGCGACGCACCAGGGGCAGCACCACCGCGCGGTGCAGCCGGCCCTCGTCGTGCGGCTGGGTGCCGACCGGCGCCGCGCTGATCGCGACGTAGCGCTCCACGCCCTCGGCCTCCAGCGCGCGCAGGATGGCGCGGGTTCCGGCGGAGGCGATGCCCGCGCCCTTGTTGCCGGGGGCGCCGAGTCCCGACAGCGCCGCGTCGGCGCCGGCGACCAGGGGGCGCAGCGCCTCGGGGTCGCGGACATCGGCGGTGGCGACCTCCAGCAGGTCGTGCCGTACGGGCAGCCGGCCGGGGTCGCGTACCACGGCTGTCACCTTGTGACCGGCGTCCAGCGCCTGCCGTGCCAACTGCTGTCCGCTGCCTCCGGTGGCGCCGAAGATCGTGTAGCGCATGCCGCTCTACCTCTCCACTGAGGGGTGGGTGAGTATTCACTTACCGCTAGAGTGGGTGAATGCCCACTCACAAGTCAACCCGGCAGACGCGGCCCACCCGCGAGCGCATCCTCGACGCCGCAGCCCAGCTGCTGCGCACCATCGGCCTGGCCCGCACCACCACGAAGGAGATCGCCCGGGCGGCCGGCTGCTCCGAGGCAGCGCTCTACAAGCACTTCTCCGGCAAGGAGGAGATCTTCGTACGCGTCCTGCACGACCGGCTGCCCCGCCTCAACCCGCTGCTGAACGAGCTCGCCAAGGACGCGGGGGAGCGCGGACTGGAGCGCAACCTCACCGAGGTCGCCGAGCACGCGGCCCTCTTCTACGAGCAGAGCGTCCCCATCGCGGCGTCCCTGTTCGCCGAGCCGACCCTCAAACGGCGCCACTTCGAAGGCGTACGCGAGCTCGGCGTGGGCCCTCGCACGCCGTTGGTCGCCCTGGCCGCCTATCTACGGGCCGAGCGGGAACGCGGGGCCGTGCGACCGGACGCCGATGTCGACGCCGCCGCCGCCCTGCTGCTCGGCGCCTGCTCGCAGCGCGCCTTCCTCTACGACTTCGCCGACGGGGAGTGCCCCGAGCAGCCGCTGGGCGAGTTCGTACGCGGTCTCGTGAGCACCCTGCTGCACGCACTGGTCCCGGCCGGGGGCCACGACTCCACCGCGGGCTAGCCCGGTTCGGCCGCCAGCCAGGCGTCGATGTCGGCCAGCACCTCGTCCCGCAGGTCCCGCGGCATGGAGGCGCCCCGCACCGACTGCCGGGCCAGTTCCGCCAGCTCGGCGTCCGAGAAGCCGTGCACCCGGCGTACCAGTTCGTACTGTTCCGCCAGCCGCGAGCCGAACAGCAGCGGGTCGTCGGCGCCGAGCGCCATCGGCACGCCGGCGTCCCACAGCGTCCGGACCGGTACGTCCTCCGCCTTGTCGTAGACGCCCAGCGCCACATTGGAGGCGGGGCAGACCTCGCAGGTGACCTGCCGTTCGGCCAGCCGCGCCAGCAGCCAGGGGTCCTCGGCGGCCCGCACCCCGTGGCCGACGCGGGAGGCGCGCAGATCGTCCAGGCAGTCCCGTACGCTGCTCGGCCCGGACAACTCGCCCCCGTGCGGCGCCGCGAGCAGTCCGCCCTCCCGGGCGATGGTGAAGGCGCGGTCGAAGTCGCGCGCGAAGCCGCGCCGTTCATCGTTGGAGAGCCCGAAACCGACGATGCCGCGGTCCCGGTAGCGCACCGCGAGCCGGGCCAGCGTACGGGCGTCCAGCGGGTGCTTCATCCGGTTCGCCGCCACCAGTACCCGGATGCCCAGCCCGGTCTGCCGGGAGGCGGACTCCACCGCGTCCAGGATGATCTCCAGCGCGGGGGTCAGGCCACCGAGCCGGGGCGCGTACGAGGTGGGATCGACCTGGATCTCCAGCCAGCGCGAACCGTCCCGTACGTCCTCCTGTGCGGCCTCCCGCACCAGCCGCTGGATGTCCTCGGGCTCCCGCAGGCACGACCGCGCCAGGTCGTACAGCCGCTGGAACCGGAACCAGCCGCGCTCGTCGGTCGCCCGCAGCTTGGGGGGCTCACCCCCGCTCAGCGCCTCGGGCAGGTGCACGCCGTACTTGTCGGCCAGTTCCAGCAGCGTGGAGGGGCGCATCGACCCGGTGAAGTGCAGATGCAGATGGGCTTTCGGCAGCGTACGCGGGTCCCGCTCTCCGGAAGAGTGCAACATCCCAAGATCCTGCCGTATCCGGGCGCCGGGGAGGTAGCCGGTTCTCGTAAGGGGGCGCTCCCGAAAACGCGAGCGGGGCCCGGGGTGTGCCCGGGCCCCGCTTCGCCGAGGGAGCCGAGAGAGGGGAGGAGGTGGCGGGGACGGCCCCGCACCGCTCCCCGCGCGGCTAGCTCAGCAGCTTCTGGATCCGCGAGACGCCCTCCACCAGGTCCTCGTCGCCCAGTGCGTAGGACAGCCGCAGATAGCCGGGGGTGCCGAAGGCCTCGCCCGGTACGACCGCGACCTCGGCCTCTTCCAGGATCAGCGCGGCCAGCTCGACGGTGGTGGCGGGCCGCTTGCCGCGGATCTCCTTGCCCAGCAGCGCCTTGACCGACGGGTAGGCGTAGAACGCGCCCTCCGGCTCCGGGCAGAAGACGCCGTCGATCTCGTTGAGCATCCGCACGATGGTGCGGCGGCGCCGGTCGAACGCCTCGCGCATCGCTGCCACGGCGTCCAGATCGCCTGACACGGCGGCCAGCGCTGCGGCCTGCGAGACGTTGCTGACGTTGGAGGTGGCGTGCGACTGGAGGTTCGTCGCGGCCTTGATCACGTCCTGCGGGCCGATGAGCCAGCCGACGCGCCACCCGGTCATGGCGTACGTCTTGGCCACGCCGTTGACGACCACGCACTTGTCGCGCAGCTCGGGCACGACGGCAGGCAGCGAGGTGAACTGCGCGTCGCCGTAGACCAGGTGCTCGTAGATCTCGTCGGTGAGCACCCACAGCCCGTGCTCCAGCGCCCAGCGGCCGATCTCCTCGACCTGCTCGCGCGGGTAGACGGCGCCGGTCGGGTTGGAGGGCGAGACGAACAGCAGCACCTTCGTCTTCTCGGTGCGCGCGGCCTCCAACTGGTCGACGGAGACCCGGTATCCGGTGGTCTCGTCCGCGGTCACCTCGACCGGGACGCCGCCCGCGAGCCGGATCGACTCGGGGTAGGTGGTCCAGTAGGGCGCGGGCACGATGACCTCGTCGCCCGGGTCGAGCAGCGCGGCGAACGCCTCGTAGATCGCCTGCTTGCCGCCGTTGGTGACGAGCACCTGGGACGCGTCGATCTCGTAACCGGAGTCACGGAGAGTCTTGTCGGCGAGGGCGGACTTCAGTTCGGGGAGTCCGCCCGCGGGGGAGTAGCGGTGGTTCTTCGGGTCGCGCGCCGCGTTCACGGCCGCCTCGACGATGTAGTCGGGCGTCGGGAAGTCGGGCTCGCCGGCGCCGAACCCGATCACGGGGCGACCGGCGGCCTTCAACGCCTTGGCCTTGGCGTCCACGGCCAGCGTCGCGGACTCGGAGATCGCGCTGATACGGGCCGACAGACGTCGCTCGGACGGGGACTGTGCAGGGGGAGTCGCTGCGCTCATAGAGGCATGTTCCCAGACCCGGCAGCCGCAGGGCACGGGGGTTTGGCGGCGGCCGGATCACAGCACACGGCGGCGGGCGGACCGCATCCTGTTCGACGCCCGGCCGCAGAGCACGTACACTCTCACGTCGTTGGCCTTCAACCGTCAGTCACAGCGTGTTCTTGCCGCGCACTCCATGCGACTGCATGGATGCGGTAGGTTGAGGGGAAGACAAAGGGTCGTAGCTCAATTGGTAGAGCACTGGTCTCCAAAACCAGCGGTTGGGGGTTCGAGTCCCTCCGGCCCTGCTACACACACCGGCTGTGTGCTTGCGTAAGTATGGAACTGCACTTAATTGCACCGCCGTGCGGCCGGGCCGGACGCCGCAGGGCAACGACCCGGATCAGGTGAGGACGAGTGACGGAGATCACGGACACCACCGAGGTCCCCGAGCCCGGAGGGTCGTCCGAAGGCAAGAAGCCCCGTAAGGGCGGAAAGCGGGCGAAGAAGGGGCCGGTGGCCCGGCTCGCTCTTTTCTACCGCCAGATCGTCGCGGAGCTTCGGAAGGTCGTCTGGCCGACGCGGCAGCAGCTTTCCACGTACACGAGCGTGGTGATCGTCTTTGTCATCATCATCATCGCTTTGGTGTTCGTGATTGACTATGGGCTGACCGAAGTCATGAAACACGTCTTCGGCTGACCCTCCGCGCAGAGCCCCCTCCGCGGGGCTTTCCGCATGTTCGACCCCTTGAAGCCAGGAAGAAGCAGCCACCGTGTCTGAGCCGAACATGAACGATGCCGTCGAGCCCGCCGAGGGCGACGACACGGCGCGCGACATCGTCGAGGCAGCGGACAGCAGCGTCGACCGGGCGGAAGCCGCCGAGACCGCTGCCGGTGAGCCCGCCGAGGAGGCCGCCGTCCGCGAGGAGGGCGACGCCGAGGTCGCAGCCTCCGCCGAGGAGACCGCCGAAGCCGAGGCCGAGGAGGCCGTAGCGGCAGAGGCCGAGGAGGCCGAAGGGGCCGAGGAGGAGCAGGTCGACCCCGTCGCCCAGCTCCGCGAGGAGCTGCGCTTCCTGCCCGGCGAGTGGTACGTGATCCACACCTACGCCGGCTACGAGAACCGGGTGAAGACCAACCTGGAGCAGCGCGCCGTCTCGCTCAACGTCGAGGACTTCATCTTCCAGGCCGAGGTGCCGCAGGAAGAGGTCGTCCAGATCAAGAACGGCGACCGCCGCACCGTGCGGCAGAACAAGCTGCCCGGCTATGTGCTGGTCCGGATGGACCTGACCAACGAGTCGTGGGGCGTCGTGCGCAACACCCCCGGTGTCACCGGCTTCGTCGGCAACGCCTACGACCCGTACCCGCTGACCCTCGACGAGATCGTCAAGATGCTCGCCCCCGAGGCCGAGGAGAAGGCCGCCAAGGCCGCCGCGGCCGACGAGGAGGGCAAGCCGGCCGGCGGTCCGGGGCGCAAGGTGGAGGTCCAGGTCCTCGACTTCGAGGTCGGCGACTCGGTCACCGTCACCGACGGCCCGTTCGCCACCCTCCAGGCGACCATCAACGAGATCAACGCCGACTCGAAGAAGGTCAAGGGCCTCGTCGAGATCTTCGGCCGCGAGACGCCGGTCGAGCTGAGCTTCGACCAGATCCAGAAGAACTGATCCCACCCTGCCCCCCACGGGCGGGAAAACCAGCTTCCGGACAGGTCAGGAAGGGCGCTCGCGCCCTTCCTGACCTGCTCGGTTTCAAGCCGCGGAACGGTACGGGCTATCGTTGTGCGGTATGCCTCCGCCCGGGTGAAGGGTGGGGGAGAGTCGCAACTCACCAGGACCCGGAGAGAACATGCCTCCCAAGAAGAAGAAGGTCGCGGGGCTGATCAAGCTCCAGATCCAGGCCGGCGCAGCCAACCCGGCTCCGCCGGTCGGCCCGGCGCTGGGTCAGCACGGCGTCAACATCATGGAGTTCTGCAAGGCCTACAACGCCGCGACCGAGTCGCAGCGTGGCTGGGTGATCCCGGTGGAGATCACGGTCTACGAGGACCGCTCCTTCACCTTCATCACCAAGACGCCGCCGGCCTCCAAGATGATCCTCAAGGCCGCGGGCGTCGAGAAGGGCTCCGGCACCCCGCACACCACCAAGGTCGCCAAGATCACCCGTGACCAGGTGCGCGAGATCGCCACGACCAAGATGCCCGACCTCAACGCCAACAACCTGGACCAGGCGGAGAAGATCATCGCCGGTACCGCCCGTTCCATGGGTGTGACCGTCGAGGGCTGAGCCCCCGGCACCCGTTCCCACCCCCGTGGCAGGGCCAAGCGCTGGCCCGCACCACGACTCCATACCGTCAGGAGCAGCAGTGAAGCGCAGCAAGACACTCCGCGCAGCGGACGAGAAGATCGACAGGACGCGTCAGTACGCGCCCCTGGAGGCCGTCCGTCTCGCCAAGGAGACCTCCACGAAGAACTTCGACGCGACCGTCGAGGTCGCCATGCGCCTGGGTGTCGACCCGCGCAAGGCCGACCAGATGGTCCGCGGCACCGTCAACCTCCCGCACGGCACCGGTAAGACCGCCCGGGTCCTGGTCTTCGCGACCGGCGACCGTGCTGCGGCGGCGGAGGCCGCTGGGGCCGACATCGTCGGCTCCGACGAGCTCATCGAGGAGGTCGCCGGCGGTCGTCTCGACTTCGATGCCGTCGTCGCCACCCCGGACCTGATGGGCAAGGTCGGCCGTCTCGGCCGGGTGCTCGGTCCGCGTGGTCTGATGCCGAACCCGAAGACCGGCACCGTCACCCCCGACGTGGCCAAGGCCGTGGGCGACATCAAGGGCGGCAAGATCGAGTTCCGCGTCGACAAGCACGCCAACCTGCACTTCATCATCGGCAAGGCGTCCTTCGACGAGCAGCAGCTCGTCGAGAACTACGCCGCCGCCCTTGAGGAGATCACCAGGCTGAAGCCCGCGGCGGCGAAGGGCCGGTACATCAAGAAGGCATCCTTCACCACCACGATGGGCCCCGGCATCCCGGTCGACCCGAACCGCACCCGCAACCTCCTCGTCGAGGAGGACCCGGCCGCGGCCTGATCCGCGACCGGCCCGCAGGCACCGAAGGCCGGTGCCCGCCCTCTCGGGGGTGGGCACCGGCCTTCGCCGTTGTCCGTACGGTCGGGACGTCTGTTGTCCATGCGTTCGGACGTTCGCCGCTCCTGCGTCCGAACGTCTGCTGTCCGCGTGCGATGTCCGTCTGCCGCCGTGTCCTGTCGAGACCTGCCGTCCTGGGCAGTCGGCGGAACCCGTACCGGTGTGGGCTGCGTCTCCGCTGTTGCGTAAGGTGCGGGTAAAGAACGGGGGCCCTGTTCCGGGCCCGTCCAGCAACAGGGGGGCTGAGTCCCATGCGGAAGACCAGGATGGCGGCGACCGCCGCGGGTATCGCGCTGATAGCCGGGCTGACGGCGTGCGGCGGCGAGAAGGCGGACGGCGGCAACGGCAGCGGGGGCGGCGGCAACGAGGCCAAGGGCGGCGACTCGGCGCTGCAGGGCGCCCTGGCAGCGCTGAAGAAGGCGTCGACGGCCACCGACAAGCAGCACTCCGCCAAGGTCGAGGGCGTCAACAAGCAGACGTCCCAGGGCAGGACCATGAGCACCAGGATGAAGGGCGCCTTCGACTGGTCCGGCGGCGGAATGAAGGGTGAGGCCGATCTCACCATGGGTGGCGGTGCCCAGTCGGCGAAGGCCATCTACCTGCCCGACGCGATGTTCGTCCAGCCCGCGGCCGGCGCCCCCGGCGGCAAGAAGTGGATGAAGTACGACTACGACACGCTGGCCGAGAAGGGCGGCGCCTCCGGCGCCATGCTCAAGGACCAGATGCAGAACAACAACCCGGCGCGCTCGGTCCAGCTCGTGCTGGCCTCGGGCAAGGTCAAGGCGCTGGGTACCGAGACGGTGCGGGGCAAGAAGACCACCCACTACTCCGGCACGATCTCCGTCTCCGAGCTGACCCGGATGCAGTCGAAGGACCTCTCGGAGAAGGACCTTCAGGCCCTTGAGCAGCAGTTCAAGCAGCAGGGTCTGAAGAAGGAGAAGATCGATCTGTGGATCGATGAGAACGACCTGCTGGTGAAGAAGCACGAGGTCGCCAAGAGCACCGACGGCGCCACCGGCATCGACGCCACCAACTACTACACGGACTACGGCACCTCCGTGGAGGTGACCGCCCCGCCCGCCGGCGAGACGACGGACGCCGCGGGTCTGATGACGCAGAACGGCGGCCGTAGCAGCTGACCGCCCGACCGGCCCGGCTGAGCGCCCGGCCGGCCGGAACGGGCCCGGGACCGGATTTGCCGGTCCCGGGCCCGTTCGCGTAGTCTCCATACGAAGCCAAAGACCGCTGGTCGTCGTCGTGCGCACTCAGAGCGCCGACGGCCGAAGGATCCGCTCGCTGCGGACGACCCGCGCAGGTGATTGAGGAAGAACTCCCGAGGCGCTGCCCGCATCTCGGTCGAGTCGACGCCCCATGCGCCTGCGCTGGGGCGTTTGTCGTGTTCAGCCCCTTCCGAGCGGTCCTCATCACCCGGAAGGAGGCCGAGGCCCATGGCGAGGGAACAGGTCGCTCCCGACAAGATCGCAGCCGTCGACGAGATCACGGACAAGTTCCGTGGCTCCAACGCCGCTGTGGTCACCGCGTACACCGGACTCTCCGTGGCTCAGCTCAAGGAGCTGCGTCGTGCGCTCGGTGACAACGCTCAGTACCGAGTGGTGAAGAACACGCTGACCAAGATCGCGGCCAACGAGGCCGGGATCAACGAGCTCGACGAGTTCCTGACGGGCTCCTCGGCTGTCGCCTTCGTGACCGGTGACCCGGTCGAGGCGGCGAAGGGTCTTCGTGACTTCGCCAAGGAGAACCCCGCCCTCGTGATCAAGGGCGGCATCGTCGACGGTGCGCTGTACGGCGCCGACGACCTCAAGAAGCTCGCGGACCTCGAGTCCCGCGAGGTGCTGCTCGCCAAGCTGGCCGGTGGCATGAAGGCGTCCATGGCGAAGGCCGCGGCGACCTTCCAGGCCCCGCTCTCGAAGTTCGTCCGCACCGCGGACGCGCTTCGCAGCAAGGTCGAAGAGCAGGGCGGTGCCGACACCACGGCTCCCGCCGAGACCGAGTCCGAGTAAGGACCGTGACCGGTGGCCCGTGACAACGGGTGACCGGCAGCGACCGGTAACTCAGCGTACTCGGTCACAGCGGGCCGTAAGCCCGCCGACATATTGATCCGGCACCAGCCGACCGAAGTGGAAGGACCACAACCATGGCGAAGCTCAGCCAGGACGAACTGCTTGCCCAGTTCGAGGAGATGACCCTCATCGAGCTGTCGGACTTCGTGAAGAAGTTCGAGGAGAAGTTCGACGTCGAGGCCGCCGCCCCGGCCGCCGCCGTCGTCGCCGCCCCGGGTGCCCCGGGTGCCGCCGCCGAGGCCGAGCCCGAGCAGGACGAGTTCGACGTCATCCTGACCGGCGCCGGCGACAAGAAGATCCAGGTCATCAAGGTCGTGCGCGAGCTGACCTCGCTCGGCCTGAAGGAGGCCAAGGAGCTCGTGGACGGCACCCCGAAGCCGGTCCTCGAGAAGGTCGCCAAGGACGCCGCCGACAAGGCCAAGGAGTCCCTCGAGGGCGCCGGCGCCTCGGTCGAGGTCAAGTGACCCGACTCGATGAGTCACCGGCTCGGCGAGCTGCCGGCCCTCTCGGCCGTCGGCTCGCGGAGTCATCGCGGTAGACCGTCGGCTACCCCGCGCGGGTAGCCGTGGTGCGAAGGGCGCTCACCCCGACGGGGGGTCGCCCTTCGCCGGGGCGGGGCGGGCGGGGTC
>NZ_JAGPXJ010000065.1:0-44148 GCF_018070605.1 Streptomyces sp. B15 | reverse complement strand
TTCGCGCCAGGTCCTGGGGCCGGCCACCCCCCGGCCCGAGGACGGCGACACCCTCGGCTTCCGCTTCGCGTTGAGCGAGAACTCGCAGCAGGCCGACAAGCCGCGCGGCGCCGTCGCGTTCGCCGACGCCTGCGCGAAGACGGCGGCCGAGGCGGGCAGCAAACGGGTCGCCGTGCGCATCGACTTCGGCACCCGCGCCGACGCCGCCGAAGGTGAGCCCAAGGCCCCACCGGCCCCCCGCACCGGCTGCGCGCGCATACCGGAGAAGGGCACAGCTGCTGAAGCCCTGGCCGAAGTCGCTTCCCCGCTGCGCTACAGCTCCGAGGGGCTGTTGTGCGCCATCGACCACTATCCCGCCAAGGGATGCGGCGAGCAGGCGAAGGGCGGCGGCGACAGCGGGAAGGGGAGCAGCGACAGCCGGAAGAGCGGCGGCGACGGCGGGAAGAGCGACGGAAGCGACGACGGCCTGTCGACGGGGTTGGGGGTCGGGGCCGGTGTCGCGGCCGTGGCCATCCTCGGAGTCGCGGCACTGTGGCAGGCACGCCGCCGAAGGCGATAGCCGATGCACCGCTCCACTCCGAGAGCACTGCTCACCAAGAGCACGGGAGCGGGAGCGGGGGCCCGGACGGCGCCCCGCTCTCTGCCGAGAGCACCGCTCTCGACCCGCAGCACCGCTCTGCACCCGGGCGCGTGGTGGCTCTGGGCCCTGGGTCTGGCCACCGCGGCCTCCCGCACCACCAACCCCCTGCTGCTCGCCCTGGTGATCGCGGTGGCGGGCTACGTCGTCGCCGCCCGCCGCACCGACGCCCCCTGGGCCCGCTCCTACACCGCGTTCCTCAAACTGGGCCTGCTCGTACTCACCATCCGCCTCGTCTTCGCGTTCTTCCTCGGCTCCCCCATCCCCGGCAGCCATGTGCTCGCCGAACTGCCCGAGGTGCCGCTGCCCGAGTGGGCACGCGGGGTGCGGATCGGCGGGCGGGTCACGGCGGAGGGCATGCTCTTCGCCCTGAACGACGGGCTCAAACTGGCGACCCTGCTCATCTGCGTCGGCGCCGCCAACGCGCTCGCCAACCCCGCGCGTCTGCTCAAGTCCCTGCCGGGCGCGCTCTACGAGGCAGGAGTCGCGGTGGTGGTGGCGATGACGTTCGCCCCCAACCTCGTCGCCGACGTACGGCGGCTGCGGGCGGCACGCAGACTGCGCGGGCGGGACGACCGGGGGCTGCGCGGCGTGCTCCAGGTCGGTCTGCCGGTACTGGAAGGCGCGTTGGAGCGCTCGGTGGCACTCGCGGCGGCGATGGACGCGCGCGGCTACGGCCGCACGGCACAGGTACCGGCCGCCGTACGCCACACCACCACCGCTTTGACCCTCGGCGGGCTGCTCGGCGTCTGCGCGGGTACCTACGGTCTGCTGGCGGCCAAAGGGGCGGGCTTCGGTCTTCCCGTCCTGCTGGTGGGGCTGGCCCTCGCCCTGGCCGGACTGTGGCTGGGCGGCAGACGGGCGGCCCGTACCCGTTACCGCCCCGACCGCTGGGGAGCTCGCGCCTGGCTGGTGTCGGCGTCCGGCGCCGCCGTCGGCGCCCTCATGATCACGGCAGCCGATGTCCTTCCCGGACCACTGAACCCTCCGGCCGTACCGCTCACCGCACCCCACCTGCCCCTGTGGCCGGCCGCCGCCGTCCTCCTCGGCCTCCTCCCCGCCGTCCTCGCCCCGGCCCCACACACCGTTCAAGCCGCCCCGGGAACCGCCCCGAGCACTGCCCGTGCCCCCTCCATCGACCCCGCACACGGGCGGACCGCACGGAGGAACGCGGCACGGAGGGACGCGGCGCGGGGGAAGGCCGCACAAGGGGAGGCCGTCGCCGGGGAGAGCGCACCCGGGGTGAGCGCACAGGCGAAGGGCGCACAAGGGCGCCGTACCGCGCGGGCGCTGCGGGGCCGACAGCACGACGAGGAGAGCGCACAGTGATCACCTTCGACCAGGTCACCGTCGTCCACGACGGCGCGACCGCCCCCGCCCTCCCGCTGGTGGACGCCCATATACCGGAGGGCGAGCTGTGCCTGCTCATCGGTCCGAGCGGAGCGGGCAAGTCGACCCTGCTGGGCACCGTCTCCGGCCTGGTTCCGCACTTCACCGGAGGCACCCTGCACGGCAGGGTGACCGTGGCGGGCCGCGACACCCGCACCCACAAGCCCCGCGAACTCGCCGACATCGTCGGCACGGTGGGACAGGACCCGCTCGCCCACTTCGTCACCGACACGGTCGAGGACGAACTCGCCTACGGCATGGAGTCCCTGGGTCTGCCTCCCGGCACCATGCGTCGCCGTGTGGAGGAGACCCTCGATCTGCTCGGCCTCAACGAACTGCGTGACCGCCCCATCGCCTCCCTCTCCGGCGGTCAGCAGCAGCGCGTCGCCATCGGCTCCGTCCTCACCCCGCACCCCAAGGTCCTCGTTCTCGACGAACCCACCTCCGCGCTGGACCCGCCCGCCGCCGAGGAGGTGCTTGCCGTCCTGCAGCGGCTCGTCCACGACCTGGGCACCACCGTCCTGATGGCCGAACACCGGCTGGAACGCGTGGTGCAGTACGCGGACCAGGTGCTGTTGCTGGCACCGGATGACGAGGGGAGCGGTGGCGCGGCTCCGGGGGGCTTCCCCTCCCCTCCCCCACCCACCCCTGCCCTTCCCCCGCGGGGTGCGGCGCGGCTCGGGGAGCCGGCCGCGCTGCTGGCGGTCTCGCCCGTGCGGCCGCCCGTGGTCGAGTTGGGCGAACTGGCCGGATGGGACCCCCTCCCGCTGTCGGTCCGGGACGCCCGCCGCAGGTCCGGTCCGCTCCGCGAGCGACTGGCTCCCCATCTCCCTGCTGCCACCACCGCCGCCCCTCCGCACGGCGCCGAGCCGCTGGCAGAGGTCTCGCGGCTCACTCTGATCCGCGACCGTGTCCCGGCCCTGCACGAGGTGTCCCTCTCCTTGTACGCCGGGGAGACCGTGGCACTCATGGGGCGCAACGGGGCGGGCAAGTCCACCCTGTTGAACACGCTCGTCGGGATGCACAAGCCCACGTCGGGCCGGGTCACCGTCGGCGGCAGGGTCCCGCACCGCACCCGGCCGGCCGAACTCCTCCGGCACGCCGGTCTGGTGCCGCAGGAGCCGCGCGATCTGCTCTACGCGGACACCGTCGCCCATGAGTGCCGGACGGCCGACGCCGACGCCGGTGCCGAGCCCGGCACCTGTCGCGCACTGGTCTCCCGACTGCTTCCTGATATCGCCGACACCACTCACCCCCGCGATCTGTCGGAGGGCCAACGGCTGGCCCTCGCCCTGTCGATCATCCTCACGGCCCGGCCGCCGCTGTTGCTGCTGGACGAGCCCACCCGGGGACTGGACTACGCGGCCAAGTCCCGGCTGGTGTCACTGCTGCGCCAACTGGCGGCCGAGGGCCACGCCATCGTGCTGGCCACCCACGATGTCGAGCTCGTCGCGGAGCTGGCGCACCGCGTCGTCGTCCTCGCCCAGGGGGAGCCCGTGGCCGACGGACCCACCGACGAGGTCGTCACCTCCTCACCCGCTTACGCTCCACAGGTCTCCAAGATCCTTGCTCCCCAGCCATGGCTGACCGTCAGCCAGGTTCGGGAGGCGCTGTGACCGGCCGGACCGCCACCCCACCGCCGGCGGGCGGGGCCGATCCAGGAGACCGGGCGGACCGGGCCGGCCAGGCGGATCGGGTGGGCCGGGCCGTTCGCGCCGTACGGCTGGGGCCGAAGTCCGTTGCCGCGCTGGCGTTGACCAGTGCCACCGGCGTTGCCGCGTTCGCCTGGCCGCTGCTGGCCGATCGGACCTCCGGTCTGGCGCACTCGCAGGACGCTCCCTGGCTGTTCGCCGCACTGCTCCCCCTTCTGCTCGCTGTCGCCGTGGCGACCGTCTCCGAGACCGGGCTGGACGCCAAGGCCGTGGCCATGCTGGGCGTACTGGCCGCGGCCGGTGCCGCGCTGCGGCCGCTGGGCGCCGGCACCGCCGGTCTGGAGCCGATGTTCTTCTTGATGGTGCTCTCCGGCCGGGTGCTGGGGCCGGGTTTCGGATTCGTGCTGGGCGCTGTATCGATGTTCGCCGGGGCGCTGCTCACCGGTGGGGTGGGCCCCTGGATGCCGTTCCAGATGCTCACCATGGGCTGGGTGTCCATGGGGGCCGGACTCCTGCCGGGGCCCGGCACGTTGCGGGGCCGGCGGGAACTTCTCCTCCTCGCTGTCTACGGGGCGGTCTCCGCACTGCTCTACGGCCTGGTCATGAATCTGCAGGGCTGGCCGTACATCGCGGGCCTCGGCTCGGGCATCTCGTTCGTACCCGGTGACCCTCTTGGGGAGAATCTGGCCCGCTACGCCGCCTATGTACTGGCCACTTCCCTCGGCTGGGATGTACCACGAGCGCTGCTCACCGTGGTGCTGACCCTGACGCTGGGCGGCACGGTGCTGCGCGCACTGCGCCGGGCCACCCGTCGCGCCGCCTTCGACGCCCCGCCCGCGTTCAGGACGGCGCCCGGGCAGCAGGAGGACATCCAGGAGGGGAGCGACAACGTCTCCTCGCAGCTACCCAGGTCCTGATGAGCGCCACCGCATACCGGGCAGAGCCGGGGCGGTGAGGTCCCCGTGTTCCTGCCCGACCCCGACGGGCAGGAACACGAGCCCTACAGCGAGCCCCGCCGGATGTGCGGACTCGCGGCTCCTGTCCCGGGTGGCGCGACCTGGCACCGACTCCGGGAGGCTGCGGTGGGTTCAGCGGTCAGACGCGGGCAGCGGTGCCTATAAGGCGGAAGGGTATGACCTCGGCGTGGGTGGTCGGAGGCGGCGGCGCGGCAGTTGTGCGTGCACCGACGACGACCGGGACTGCGCACAGCCCGGTCCCCGCCAGCTCGCCCAGGCATGTCCATTGCTGCAACGTCTGCTCGGTCATGCTTGGGCCCCCCGTTCATCCCCGTTACGACCAGGAGAACGTCCGTTCTCCGGTCAGGTAAGACTGTATCGTAGAGAACAACGGTTCTCAAGACCTGGGGAGAACAGGGACGACGGGGGAGAACGGGGAGAACGGGGAGCATGGACAGCGAAGCCACGACCGAGGCTCGCATCCTCAGCGCGGCGGATGCGCTCTTCTACGAGCACGGCGTACAGGCCGTGGGTATGGACCGGATCCGTGACGCCTGCGGCGTCTCGCTGAAGAAGATCTACAAGTGCTTTCCGTCCAAGGGCGCGCTGGTCGAGGCGTATCTGCGCCGCCGGGACAAGTGGGCCCGGACCGCGCTGGAGGAGCGGGTGGCCCGCCACACCGATCCTCAGGAGCGGGTGCTGGCAGTGTTCGACTGGCTCTACGATTGGGTCGACGGGCCGGACTTCCACGGCTGCGCCTTCATAAACGCCTTCGGCGAACTGGGCGCCGACTCCCAGTCGGTGGCCGACGCGGTGCGCGACCACAAGACGGCGGTCCGCAGCTATCTGCGGGACCTGGCCCACGAGACCGGCGCGGCGCAGCCGGAATGGCTCGCCTCGCAGTTGGCCGTGCTGCTCGACGGAGCGATGAGCAACGCCTCCATCACCGACTCCCCCGACCCGGCGCACCACGCCCGCTCCGCCGCGAAGACGCTGCTGAGCGGCGCGGCCTCCCCGGCCGTCTGAACGGCCGTCGAACAACCATCTGAACGTCCGGACGACCGTCCGAACCGCGCCCAGGTCGTTACCCGGGGCCGCCCGGACCGCCCGATGCCGCACAGCCCGCGCACGCCGCCCGACCGCCCAGGACCCCGCAGGCCGGACACCGGCCGTCCCCACGGGCGACCCGCGTCCGGCGGGAGTCCGCAGGGGCGGTCGCCTACAGCCGCTGCAGGATGGTGGCCGTGGCCAGGGCGCCGCCCGCACACATCGTGATCAGGGCGAACTCCTTGTCGGCGCGTTCGAGTTCGTGGAGTGCGGTGGTGATGAGCCGGGCGCCGGTGGCGCCGACGGGGTGGCCGAGGGCGATGGCCCCGCCGTTGACGTTGACCTTCTCCAGGTCCTGTTCGAAGACCCGGGCCCAGGAGAGCACGACGGAGGCGAAGGCCTCGTTGACCTCGACGAGGTCGATGTCCTTGAGGGACATTCCGGCCTTGCCGAGGACGGCACGGGTGGCGTCGACGGGCCCGGCGCGGTGGAAGTGGGGGTCGGCGCCGACCAGCGCCTGTGCGACGATCCGCGCGCGGGGGCGGAGCTTCAGGGCGCGGGCCATGCGCTTGGAGGCCCACAGCACGGCGGCTGCGCCGTCGGAGATCTGCGAGGAGTTCCCGGCCGTGTGCACGGCGGTGGGCATCACGGGTTTGAGCCCTGCGAGGGCTTCCATGGAGGTGTCGCGCAGCCCCTCGTCGCGGTCGACGTGCCGCCACATGCCCTGCCCTGCGGCCTGTTCCTCCTCGGTGGTGGGCACCTGGACGGCGAAGGTCTCCCGCTTGAAGCGCTCCTCGGCCCAGGCGGTGGCGGCCCGCTCCTGGGAGAGGAGGCCGAGCGAGTCGACACGTTCGCGGGTGAGTCCGCGGTGGCGGGCGATGCGTTCGGCGGCCTCGAACTGGTTGGGCAGGTCGACGTTCCACTCGTCCGGCCACGGCTTGCCCGGGCCGTGTTTGGAGCCGCTGCCCAGCGGCACGCGGGACATGGCTTCGACGCCGCAGCCGATACCGATGTCGATGACGCCGGCGGCGACCATGTTGGCGACCATGTGGTTGGCCTGCTGGGAGGAGCCGCACTGGCAGTCGACGGTGGTGGCGGCGGTCTCGTAGGGCAGGCCGACAGCCAGCCAGGCGTTGCGCGCCGGGTTCATGGACTGTTCACCGGCGTGGGTGACGGTGCCGCCGACGATCTGTTCGACGCAGTCGGCGTGGATGCCGGTGCGGCCGAGCAGTTCGCGGTAGGTCTCCCCCAGCAGATAGGCGGGGTGCAGGTTGGCCAGGGCGCCGGAGCGCTTGCCGATGGGGGTGCGTACCGCTTCGACGATGACGGGTTCGGCGGCCATGAGTCGTCCTCTCCAGCCCGGCTGGCTCCCCACCAGCACAACTAGTACGCGTTCTAGTTCTTCGGACAGTGTGCGGAGCGTGCTCACCGCCGCGCAAGGGTCTTGCACCCTCCGCGCTCACTCCGCCGCATACGCGACCGCACGCTCCGTGCACAAGAACTGCTCCCGCAGCTCTTGCCACTTGTAGAACCCGTTATTACCTTCGGGGCGATTCTGACGGCCCGTCAGGAGCGGCCGGGCGCCGCCCCCGGTGCGCGCGCCGTGAACGAGCCGTCAGCACGTCGAAGATGGAGTGGAGCTGCCGATGTCCTCCTGCCCCGCGCTGCCCGACGGGTTCGACTTCACCGATCCGGACGTCTACCAACAGCGCGTTCCCCTGCCCGAGTTCGCCCTGCTGCGCGAGAGCGCGCCCGTGTGGTGGAACCGGCAGCCGCGCGGTGTGGCGGGCTTCGACGACGAGGGCTACTGGGTGGTGACCCGGCACGCGGACGTCAAGGAGGTCTCCACCCACCCGGAGCTGTACTCCTCCAACCTCAACACCGCCGTCATCCGGTTCGCCGACCATATGAGCCGCGACCAGATCGACGTCCAGAAGCTGATCATGCTCAACATGGACCCGCCCGAGCACACCCGGGTCCGCCAGATCGTGCAGCGCGGCTTCACGCCCCGCGCCATCCGCGCGCTGGAGAACGCCCTGCGCGAGCGTGCCGCGCGCATCGTACGGGACGCCAAGGAAGGCGGCAGCGGGGACTTCGTCACCGACGTCGCCGTCGAACTGCCGCTGCAGGCCATCGCCGAACTCATCGGCGTACCCCAGAAGGACCGTTCCCGCATCTTCGACTGGTCCAACAAGATGGTCGCCTACGACGACCCCGAGTACGCCATCACCGAGGAGGTCGGCACCCAGTCGGCGGCGGAGCTCGTCTCGTACGCGATGACGATGGCCGAGGCCCGCAAGGAGTGCCCGGCACACTACGCAGGGTCCGCGGCGGATATCGTCAGCCGGCTCGTGGCGGCCGAGGGCGAGGGCAATCTCAACCCGGACGAGTTCGGTTTCTTCGTGATACTGCTGGCCGTCGCCGGCAACGAGACCACGCGCAACGCGATCAGCCACGGCATGCACGCCTTCCTCACCCACCCCGACCAGTGGGAGCTCTTCCGCCGCGAGCGCCCCCGGACCGCGGCCGAGGAGATCGTGCGCTGGGCCACGCCCGTGGTCTCCTTCCAGCGCACCGCCACCCAGGACACCGAACTGGGCGGGGAGAAGATCTCCGCCGGTGAACGGGTCGGCCTGTTCTACTCCTCCGCCAACAACGACCCCGAGGTCTTCGCGGACCCCCATGTCTTCGACATCACCCGCGATCCCAACCCGCACCTCGGATTCGGCGGCGGAGGCCCGCACTTCTGCCTCGGCAAGAGCCTCGCCGTGCTGGAGATCAACCTCATCTTCAACGCCATAGCCGACCAGGCCCCCGACATCTGCCTCGTCGGCCCGTCACCCCGCAGGCTCCGCTCGGCGTGGATCAACGGGATCAAGGAACTGCGGGTCGTGTACGGGTGAGACGCGCGCCGGGGCGTACGCCTCCAGCGTGATCGCGAAAGCCTGCTGGGGTCGCGGCCCCGATGCGCCCGCGCCGCCGGGTGGGCCGAGGGGGGTGGCTCAGTCGCCCCGGGCCGCTCCACGGGCCCCGGGGCCGGGTGCGCCGGACTGTGCCACGTCCGGAGCAGCACGGGTGTCCGCGTCCGCGACGGCGTCCCCGTCCCCGTCCCCGCCCCCAAGGGTGTCCTCGTCCACCCGCGTATCCCCGTCCGCACGGCCCTCCGCGTCCGCGTCGGGCTTGGCGGTCGTCCTGTCACCGCGGATACGGGCGAGCCACCGCTGTCCGAGGAAGCCTGCCGCCACGACCGCGACGCCGCCCACCGCATCCAGCAGATAGTGGTTGGCGGTGGCCATCACCACGAACGTCGTCAGCAGCGGATACAGCGCACCCAATGCGCGCAGCCAGCGGTTGCGGGTGATGAGGAAGACCACGACGGCGCACCACAGCGACCACCCCACGTGCAGCGACGGCATCGCCGCGTACTGGTTGGACAGCTGGGTCAGCGCGCCGAAGTCCGGGTTGGACAGGTCCTGCGGGCCGTGGGCGGTGTCGATGTAGCCCAGGCCCGGCATCAGTCGCGGCGGCGCGAGCGGATACAGCCAGAAGCCGACCAGCCCCAGCAGTGTGGCGAAGCTCAACGCCGTGCGCGCCGACCGGTACAGGGGCACTCTGCGCACGTACAGCCAGCCCAGCAACGCGATGGGCACCAGGAAGTGGAACGTCGTGTAGTAGGTGTCGCAGGCGTCGCGCAGCCACTCCGTGCGCGCCGCCAGCTTGTTGAGGCTGTGCTCCATGTCGATGTGGAGGAAGGACTCCACGGTCAGTATCTGGTCGCCGTGGCCCTCGGCCAGGGAGCGCGAGTCGGGGGCGTGACCGCGGACGTAGGAGTACGCCCAGTAGCCGACGCGAATCAGCAGCAGTTCCAGCATCAGGTTGGGGCGGCTGAGCAGACCGGAGGGCTGCGGGTCGGCCCAGGCCGGCGAGGTGCGCGGCAGGAACGGCACGGCGCAGGACGCCAGCAGCGCCGCGAGCAGCACCGCGTTCTCGCCGAGCACACCGAACGCGGCGACCTTGGGCACCAGCGCCGTGCCGTCCAGCGTCATCACCATGACCACGAAAACCGGCCACACCAGCCGGTCCCCGGTGCGTCGGCCGACCCGCCCCACGACCGCCGGCAGCACCCACAGTTGCTGGTGCTGCCAGGCCATCGGCGAGGCCACCACCGCCGCGCAGCCCACCACGGCCGCGGCCAGCAGCAACTGCCCGTCACGCGCGTACCGCACCGCACGGCGCAGCGCCAGCCAGCTCACGCCCGCCACGAGCAGCACCAGCAGCACCACCTCCGGCGCACCGCGCAGTCCGGCACGCAACAGGGCGCCGTGCAGCGACTGGTTGGCGGTCGCGTCCGCCGGATCGCCCAGACCGACCCCCGCGACGTGGTGTATCCAGTACGTCCACGAGTCGCCCGGCATCGCGGCCCAGCCGGCGAGGGTGCAGATGACGAACGTGGCCGCACCCGAGACGGCGGCCGGGCGGCGCCCGGTGAGCCACAGCAGCGGTACGAACAACAAGGTGGCGGGCTGCAGTGCGCCCGCGACGCCGATGAGGACGCCGCCCGCCCTTCCGGCGAGAGCGGTCGCGGCCTTCCCGCGGGACTGCTTTCGGGAATCGCCGCCCACCAGCCAGCCGGTCAGCACCAGCAGGACCGGCAGGATGCTGGTCTGCCCCAGATGGAAGGTGTTGCGCACCGGCACCGACAGCACCAGCAGGCTCAGCGCGGCCGGTACCGCGAACAGCGCGGTACGCCGCGGGACCGGGTCGGGCAGCGCCCGCGCCGCGACCACTCCGACGGCGGCCACCAGCAGCATCGTGCCGAACGTCCAGGCCACGCCCAGCCCTTGCTCGGCAGCCCGGGTGAGCGGTTTGAGCACCAGCCCCGCGAAAGGCGTCCCGGTGAAGGGCGTGTCCCCGTCGTAGAGCGAACCGTGCACGCGCAGCACGCCGTTGTCGCCGATCCACGCGAACAGGTCGACGAGCCGCTCGTCCTGCGGGAGTCGCAGCACTGCGGCCGCCTGCCGCACGGCCAATGCCAGCGCCAGCAGCCACAGCCCCGCCAGCAGCATTCCCGAGCGGGAGTCCAGCCGCCCCCACTGCCGGGCCGACCTCCGGAACGGCCCGCCTCCGGTCGGGCGCCACTCGCCGCCCCGGTCCGGCCCCTTGGGCCCCTCCGCCACCGATTCCGCCGCCACGCCCCGCCGTCTCCCGTCCTGTCCACCGGTGTTCTGTCCGCGGGTCCCCCGCACCTGTCCGGATCCTCCCCGTTCCCCGGGGCCGGCCTTCAGGTCAGACGCTAGAAACCTACTCGCTACCTGACAGCTGTGCGCGACCGGCCACCAAGCGGGACAGACCTGTCACCGACGGGCCCGGCACCGGGCGGCGGTTCCCCTCCCCCGGGTGAGGCAGGATGGGCCCATGAGCATCGTCAAGATCAACGCGTTGACCGTCCCGGCAGACCAGCGGGAGGTGCTGGAGCAGCGGTTCGCCGCACGCAAGGGCTTCGTGGAGAGCGCCGACGGCTTCGAGTGGTTCGAGCTGCTGCGTCCGCTGGAGGGCAGCGACCGGTACCTCGTCTACACCCGCTGGCGGGACGAGGAGGCCTTTCAGGCCTGGATGAACGGCCCCATGAAGGAGGCCCACCAGCGGGCCAAGGGCGAGGACAGCGGTACGGAGGCCAAGCCGGCCGGGTCCGACGCGCAGCCGGGCGGCGGCGAGCGGCCCAAGCCGGCGGCGACCGACTCGGAGACCTGGTCGTTCGAGGTCGTCCAGCAGGCACCGCCCAAGAAGTGACTCCCTCGGCGGGGTGACGTCGCCCCGCCGCTCATGGCTGCGCCGAAGACGCAGCCGGGCCGGCAACGGGCCGCCGGCGGGCCGAGGCCGACCGCGGGCGGTCGTGCCTGCGCCGGGGACGGACGGTGTCTGCGCCGTGGCCGGGCTCGGCTCAGCCGTCGAAGGTGAGGCGTACCCGGCCGTCCGGGAGCCGGGCGGCACGCACCTGTTCCAGGTCCGGCACCCGCACGGTCGGACCGTGCTCCGCGGCGCGTGGTCCGACGCCGACCACGGGCATTCCGGCGGCCAGACCCGCGGCGATTCCCGCGCCCGAGTCCTCGAACACGACGCACTCCTCCGGGGGATGACCGAGCTCCGCCGCGCCCTTGAGAAAGCCCTCGGGGTCGGGCTTGCTGGCGCTGACATCGGCGGCGGTGACCCGGATCGCGGGCATGCGCAGCCCGGCCGCCGCCATACGCGCCGCCGCCAACTCGGGCGTCGCGGACGTCACCAGGGCGTGCGGCAGATCTTCGAGCGCCGCGAGGAAGGCGCCGGCGCCGGGGACGGGGACGACGCCCTCGGTGTCGGCGGTCTCCTCGGCGAGGAGGCCCCGGTTCTCCGCGTGGTTCTGCTCCATGGGGCGGTCCGGGAGCAGAGTGGCCATCGTCAGATGCCCCTGGCGGCCGTGTGCGACCCGCAGCACCTCGTCCGGGTCGAGGCCCTTCTCGACGGCCCAGCCCCGCCAGACCCGCGCCACGACGGCGTCGGAGTTGACGAGCGTGCCGTCCATGTCGAGCAGCAGCGCGCGAACGGTGAGCGGTGGTGTGGGCATACGGGGGCTCCCGGAATCGCGGTCGGCGCGCAGCTGTCGCGGAAAACCGGAGAAGCTGACGGCTCACAGGCAGCTGACGAGATACAGATGGCCCGCCCGCCGGTCAGGGACGCCCCTCCCGTCAGGTGAGGGACACGGGCGGGACCATTTGTTCCCCCATCATACAAACCAGTCCGGGAAACCGGCCAGCCCCGCGCGCCGTCCAGAAAATCGGCCGGCCCCGCGCGCGCTGGCGCACGCCCCTGGGTCCGGGCCTCCAGGGCCGGGCCTCCAGGGCCGGGGCTCCAGAGCCGGGTTTCTAGGTCCGGGCCTCCGACTCAGGTCACTAGGTCCGGGCCTCCAGATGGCGCCGGGTGGCTGGGCCGTACTCACCGGGGGTGTCGTCCCACAGCCGGTGGTGCGCCTGGTAGCGGAAGACGGCCTCCTGGACGCGCGCGGAGTAGACACCGTCCTCGCGGGCGTTCCGGTCGTAGTAGCCGACCTGCTTCAGACGGCGCTGCAGCTCGACGACCTCGGCGCCGGAGTCGCCGGGGCGCAGGGTCTCGCCCGAGGGGCGGTCCGGCCACACCGGGTGCGGACGGCCGTGCCTGCGCCCCCTGTCCCCCGAAGGGTCCGGCCGACCGGACGCGTGTTCCTCTTCTTGGGAGGGGGACGGGCGCGCGGTGTGCTCACCGCTGTCCCGGTCGGCGCGGGGCGTCGCCGAGATGCTCGGCCGGGAGGGAGCGGGCGTGGGCCGCTCACTGCGCTCCGGTTCCTCCTCCTCGGACGGAGAAGCGGAGGGCTCCGGGTCGACGGGGGCGCCGGTCGGCATATGGCGCAGCGCGCGCCCGTCCCCGGCCCGGCTGCCGTTGTCGGTGAGGAGCTGAGTGGTCAGCAGACCCCCGCCGAGTACGGCGGCCACCCCGACCCCGGCGAACACCGCCGTGCTGGGTCTGCGACGCTCCCGCATCCGCCGATGGCCCGCGGGGGCCGCAGCCACGGAGCTCCGGGCGCCGGGGCCGGCCCCGTCCCGTTTGCCGCCCCGGCTGTCCGCTTCGGTGACGGCCGACAGTTCGGCCGTCTCTTCCCCGCCCGGAGCCGCCGCCGGCATCAGGTCGGGCAACGGCACATGGGCGTCGTCCACGTCACCAGCATCCCCTGTCCCGGACCGGACCCCGGGCGGGCCCTCGGAGCGGGTGCCGGACTGCGCGGAGTTGGCCTCGTGCAGCAGTACGTAGGGGCGGATGTGCAGCGGGTCCTCGGGGTCGTGCGGCTGTCCGCCGTGCTCGTCCGCCCCGCCCCCGACGGTTGCTCCGTCAGCGTGTACGCACGGCTGCGTGCTGCCGTCGCACTCGGGACATCGTCCGTCCCCCGTCATCCCGATCCCCTCCCCTGACACCGCCACCCGTATCCGGTGCACGGCGGCCGTGCCCGAATCGCCAGTAACTGTCCAGTGCTGGACGATACGCGGTCGAGGTCGGTCAGGGTCAAGCGCACAGGAAAAGCGTGACAGGGGCGGAAAGTTCGTACTGCGGAAAGGCCCAGGAAGAGCGCCGCAGCCGCACGACGGAAGGCACCGAAGACGGCAACCGAAGACAACGAAGGACGGCGGTGGACCGCGCAAGGCAGCGAAGGGCGGCGGAGTGCGGCGGAGGCGACGCAAGGCAGCGGTCAGGACGCCCGGGGCGGCTCCGCGTGCCCGGCCTCCGCGTTCAGTTCGCGTACCAGCTCCGTCAGGTCCGCGGGGCGGTCCGGTGTCCACCAGTCGCCCAGCAGTTCGGCCAGCTGCTCCTGACGGGCGTCGGAGAGGGCACGTGCCGCCTGTTCGCCGCGCGGCGTGGCGACCAGTTCAAGCCCCTCGCGCGTCGCCAGCCCCCGTTCCTCCAACTCCCGTGCCCCGTCGGCGACGACCCGGCGCGACACCACTCCGGCGTCCTCCAGCAGCGCGGGTTCGACGGGCCCGTCGTGGTGGACGCGCAACAGCATCCAGGTGGCGGCCGGGGCCAGATCGAGCCCGGCGGTCCGAGCGATCCGCGCATACAGGTCCCGCCGGCCCTCGATGGTGCTCAGCCGGGAGAGGGCCCGGGTGACCTCGTCGGCGGGGCTGCGCTCGACGGGGCAGGCACCCAGCGTCTCGCTCTCGTCCGGAACCTGCACGCTGCGCCGCAACCGCTGCTCCCGCATCAGCCAGGTCAGGGCGAAGGCCAGCGCGGCGAGCGGCGCGGCGTAGAGGAAGACATCCGTGATGGAGGTCGAGTAGGCCTCCAGCACCCCGCGCCGGGCGCCGGGCGACAGCCGGCCGACGGACTGCGGGTCGCGCTTGAGGGAGTCCGGTGTGATCCCGCCGGGCAGGGAGCGCCCGCGCAGCGCGTCGGCGAGCTCGTGACCGAGCCGGGAGGCGAAGATCGCACCGAAGACGGCAACGCCGACGGCGGCGCCCACGGAACGGAAGAAGGTGACCCCCGAGGTGGCCACACCCAGGTCCGCGTAGCGCACGGCGTTCTGCGCGACCAGTACCAGCACCTGCAGCACCAGTCCGAGGCCGAGGCCGAAGACGGCGAAGTAGACGCCCATCTCCCACTGCGAGCTGTCCGGGCTCATCACGTGCAGCAGGAGCAGTCCGCCCGTGGTGATGGCGGTGCCCAGCACGGGGAAGATCTTCCAGTGCCCGGTGTGGGTGATCAACTGCCCGGAGACGGTGGAGGAGACGAGCACGCCCAGCACCATCGGCAGCATGTGCACACCCGACAGCGTCGGTGTGATCCCGTGCACAACCTGCAGGAAGGTCGGCAGATAGGTCAGGGCCCCGAACATGGCGAAGCCGATGACGAAGCTGATCACCGCGGAGAGGGTGAAGTTGCGTACGGCGAAGATGCTCGGCGGAAGCACCGGCTCCGCCGCTTTGCGCTCGACCACGACGAAGCAGACCAGCAGGATGGCGGCCAGCACCGACAGGCCGTAGATCTGTGCGGAGTTCCAGGACCAGGTGGTGCCGCCCAGTGAGGTGACGAGCACCACGCAGGTGGCGACGGCGGCGATCAGGAAGGTCCCCAGGTAGTCGATCCGGTGGGGCTCGGCGTGCACCGGGATGTGCAGCGCGAGGAGGATCACGACCATGGCGACGGCGCCGATCGGCAGGTTGATGTAGAAGACCCAGCGCCAGTCCAGGTGCTCGGTGAAGAACCCGCCCAGCAGCGGACCGAGCACGCTGGTCGTCCCGAACACCGCGCCGAACAGTCCCTGGTAGCGGCCGCGCTCGCGGGGCGGCACCAGGTCACCGACGATCGCCATGGACAGCGTGATCAGCCCGCCGCCGCCCAGCCCCTGCACTGCGCGGTAGCCGATGAGCTGCGGCATGTCCTGCGCCACTCCGCACAGTGCGGAGCCCACCAGGAAGATCACGATGGCGGTCTGGAAGAGGCGTTTGCGCCCGTACTGGTCGCCCAGCTTCCCCCACAGCGGGGTGGCTGCCGTCACGGCCAGCAGATAGGCGGTCACCACCCAGGAGAGGTGGTCCATGCCGCCGAGGTCGCTGACGACGGTGGGCAGCGCGGTCGCGACGATCGTCTGGTCGAGCGCGGCCAGCAGCAGCCCCAGCAAAAGCGCGCCGATCGGCAGCATGACCCCGCTGGTGCGAGGGGGTGCCGGCGCCGCGTGTTCCCCGCTCATACGCCCACGGTGCCGGTCCGGCGGTCACACAGCTTGCCGACCGCCGCCGTCCGGGGGACGCGGCGTCGGGTCCGGGGACGCGGCGTCGTCCGGGGACGCGGCGTCGTCCGGGGGTCACACCGCCGTAGGGGACACGCCGCCTACTGCGGCGCGCCTTCCGGCACCGGCGGCTGTCAGGCCACCGCCTCGTAGAGGCTGAATCCGGCCAGCGCCAGCATCACCAGCGCCGCGATCCTCGTGATCAGCCGCAGCGGGACGAACTTCAGCAGGGTGCGGCCTCCCAGGATGCCCAGCGCGGCCACGGCCCACAGGGCGAGCACGGCCCCGATGCCCACCGAGAAGGGGTCGTCGTAGCGGGCGGCGAGGTTGGCGGTCATGATCTGTGTCAGGTCACCGAACTCGGCGACGAGGATCAGCATGAAGCCGCTGCCCGCCACCTTCCAGAACGACTGGTCGGCGGGCTTGCGCGCCTGCTCCTCCTCGTCGTCGTCCTTCTTGAGCAGCAGCATGGCGGCGCCCAGCAGGAACAGCACACCCACGATGCCCTGCACCAGCCGGTGCGGCAGCAGAGTCAGGACACTGCCCGCCGCGACGGCGAGGGTGACATGGACGAGGAAGGCCGCGGCGACCCCGGCGAAGACATAGGACGCGCGGTAGCGGGTGCCGAGCATCAGCCCGGCCAGGGCCGTCTTGTCCGGCAGCTCGGCGAGGAAGACGACGCCGAACACGACGGCGACGACGGTGATGCTGAGCACGGGTTTCCTCCGTGGTCGGGGCTGCCGCACCGGCGCGAGCACACTTCGGCACGGCAGCGTCATGGGCCGCCCGTGCGCTGGCACGGACGCGGACACTGCGGCCGAAGGTCTCGCTGGCGCGGCACCGCCACCGGGTGGCGGATGCCTCGCTCCGGGCGCCGGGCCCGCACGCGGCGGGCCAGTGTGTCGACGGTCCGGCGAAGAGCTACTCCCCTTCAGACGCGTACGACTGTACGCGATGTCCGCACGCGAGCACGATCGTGCTCCGCTCGCGCCCCGACGGCAGTCGTCGGCGGGCGTCAGCGGGCGTCGGCAGTCGTTCTGGTGTCCAACTCCCGTACGGCATCCGTCGGGTGGGTGTATCGCGTGTGGCCGGAGACGGATTCCCGGGCAGGCTCTTGATGTGACGTGCACACGACCGTCAGGCTGTGAGCCGCACCACCCGAAGCACCATCGGCGAAGCACATCCACGCAGCACTGTCCACGCAGCACTGTCAACGCAACATCCGCCACACACCCTCACGCTGCATCGCTCAACTTCCCCCCACAACCGGGAGTTCGCATGGCGCACAAGCACCGGACCGTCCGCACCCTCTACGCGCGTCGACGCTGGTCGGCGCTGCTCGCAGCCCTCGCAGCCGCTGTCAGCGGACTGCTGGTCGCCCTCACCCTGGGCGCCTCCCCCGCCGCGGCCGAGCCCCCCACGCCGCCGAGCGCCTCGGAGGCCACCACCATGCTCGGTGATCTCACCGAGAAGTCCGAGGGCTCCATGGACGGCTACTCGCGCGAGAAATTCCCCCACTGGATCGACCAGGGCGACAGCTGCAACACCCGCGAAGCCGTTCTCAAGCGGGACGGCAAGGGCGTCGAGACCGGCAGCGACTGCTACCCGACGAAGGGCACCTGGACCAGCCCCTACGACGGGGAGTCCTGGACCAAGCCCTCCGACGTGGACATCGACCACATGGTGCCGCTCGCCGAGGCATGGCGCTCCGGCGCCGCCGACTGGACCCAGGACAAGCGCCAGAAACTGGCCAACGATCTCAAGATCGCCCAGCTGCTCGCGGTCACCGACAACGTCAACCAGGAGAAGGGCGACAAGGACCCCGCGGAGTGGATGCCGCCCTCCTCCGACTACCACTGCACCTACGTGCGCATGTGGGTCTGGGTCAAGCACACCTACGACCTGACGGCGGACTCCCAGGAGAAGGCGGCCCTGAAGAAGGCGCTGGCCGGCTGCTGAGGCGCCCGGCCGCGGACTCGGCCGGCGGCTGACTCGGCCGGCGGCTGACGCGAAAACCGGCCATGAACCGATGTCCGACCCGGTCGGGAAACTGGTCGGACGGCTCCCTCGTTCCGTACGGTGCGGGTTCCAGGCCCGCACCGTACGGCGCCACACGGACGAGGGAGATCCGCATGACCGGCCTTCGACTGGGCCCGCTGCTGCGCTACGTCGACCAGGACACCGCTACCGTCTGGGTCGAGACCGACGCTCCCTGTCAGGCCGAGGTCCACTGCGAGGGCAGCACGGCGGGCGGTACGGCCCGCACCTGGCAGGTCGCCGGACACCACTACGCGCTGATCACCGTCGTCGGGCTGGAGCCGGGCACCGAGACGCCGTACCGGGTGACTCTCGACGGCGAGCAGGTGTGGCCGCTGAAGGACTCCCCGTTCCCCGCCGGCACCATCCGCACTCTCCCGCCGCCCGACGCGGCCCCGGCCGAAACGCCTCCCCTCCGGATAGCCTTCGGGTCGTGCCGCTGGGCCGCCCGCCCGGCGGGCTCCCGGCACGATCCGATGGGACCCGACGCGCTGGACGCCCTGGCGCTCCAGGCGCTGGCCGGCGGCCCCCGCCCGGACGTCCTGCTCCTGCTGGGCGACCAGGTCTACGCGGACGAGACCTCCGAACCGGTCCGCGCGAAGCTCGCCCGGCGCCGCGATGTGAGCAGGCCCCCGTGGGACCAGGTGGCCGACTACGAGGAATACACCGAGCTGTACTACGAGTCCTGGCTGGACCCGGAGGTGCGCTGGCTGCTGTCCACCGTGCCCAGCTGCATGATCTTCGACGACCACGATGTGATCGACGACTGGAACACCAGCGAGGCGTGGCAGCGCGAGATCCGCGCCACCGACTGGTGGCGCGAGCGCATCCTGGGCGGGCTGACCTCCTACTGGGTCTATCAGCACCTGGGCAACCTCTCGCCCGCCGAGCTGGCCGAGGACCCGGTGTTCGCCGCCGTACGGCACGCGGACGACGGGGCGCCGCAGCTGCGCGCGTTCGCCGAACGCGCCGACCGGGACCCGACCGCGGCCCGGTGGAGCTACCGCCGCGACTTCGGCCGGACCCGGCTGGTGATGATCGATACCCGCGCCGGCCGGGTGCTGCCCGAGAGCGAGCGGCGGATGCTCGACGACGAAGAGCTCGACTGGCTGCACGAGCAGGTGCTCGACGGCGGGCCGGGCGCCGTCGACCATCTGATCCTGGGCACCTCGCTGCCGTGGCTGCTGCCGCCCGCCGTGCACGGCCTGGAGGCCTGGAACACCGCACTGTGCTCAGGGGCGCGCGGGCCGCGCTGGACGCGGCTGAGCGAGAAGCTGCGGCAGCGCGCCGACCTGGAGCACTGGGCGGCCTTCCCGCGCTCCTTCCGGGCCCTGACCGAGCTGATCCAGCGGGTGGCCACCGATCAGGAGGCGCCGGCCTCGGTCAGCGTCGTCTCGGGCGATGTGCACCACGCGTACGTCACCGAGCCGGAGTTCGACGATCTGAAGGTGTCCGGCGGCGGGCAGCGCTCCCGCGTGGTGCAGCTCACCTGCTCGCCGATACACAACGACATCCCGGCGGTGATGCGCTCGGGCTTCCGCTTCGGCTGGAGCCGGGCAGGGCGCCGGCTCGGGCAGCTGCTGGAACGGCACGCCCGCACCGAGGAGCCCACCCTGCGCTGGAGCCGCACCGGCGGCCCCTGGTTCGGCAACATGCTCATGACGCTGACCCTGCACGGGCGCGACGCCACCTACGCGCTCGACCAGGCCCGTCCGGCGACCTCCGCGCCGGACGGCACGCCCCGCTCCGCGCTGGAGCGGGTCTTCAGCGGCCGGCTCAGCGGAGCGGAACCGGCCGCCGGGCAGCACCGGGGCGGCTGAGCGGCGATCAGCTGCCGCTGAGCGGTACCGAGAAGCAGGCGAGCCGGGCACCGGCCTGTCCCGCGTGCCCCGGCTCGGTGCGGGTGCGGCTCTCGTGCAGTACGACCGACTGGGCCCCGCCCTCCCGGAAGGTCCAGTCGTGGCGGGAGACGGCGCTGCCCCGGCCCTCCCCGTCGGTGGTGAAGTCGAGCCACACCTCGTTGCGCGGGTTGGCGTAACGGGGGTTGGTGGAGGGCTGCTCGGGGTCCTTGCGGTGCTGGTAGTGCGGCCCCGCGTCCTCGGGCCGGGCGCCGCACGGCTCGGTGTGGACATGCGCCCCGTAGGTGCGGTTCGGCAGCAGCCCGCTCACCCGCAGCCGTACCGTGGTGTGGTGGTCGGTGGCCTTCCGCGCCACCATGATGTGCGCCCCCGCGGGCACCTTGGCACGGTCGTAGGTGACCGCGTCGGGGCGGATGAAGGCCTTCGCCGGCGAGAACTGGTCGTAGCGCACCACGATCGACTGCCGGTAGGAGTCGGCGGAACCGGCGCCGTCGGTCGCGTCGGCGGGCTCGTCGGTGTGCCGGATGATCGGGTCGGCGCTGTCGGCGGTACCGCGGCCCAGTGGGAAGAAGCGGTGCCCGCCCTTGCTGCTGACGATCTCGACCTCGCCCGAATCGACCTTCACACGCACGCTGCCGAGTTGGTCGTCGCGGAATCTCTCCGGCAGGTCGCGGAGATTCTTCAGCGCGGCCAGTCGGTCCATGTCCGCCTCGTCGGCGCCGGAGCCGCCGAGGTTCTTCAAGAGGTGGGCCAGGCCCTTGAGATCGACGCGCTCGGCGCGGGCCAAGGACTTCCCGTCGTCGTCCTTCGGCATGTCGCTCGCCGTACTCGACCCGCTCCCCGCCAGCAGCGCTGTCGCGACCGTGACAGCCGCCACTCCCCCCACGCCCACCGTGCGCATACGTACCCTCATCGTGCCGGCCTCCACTGATTCACGGGTTTTCCTATGGTCCGATTCCGTTACATCCGTATCCACAGGCACGGCGGAAGTGTCACCTGGCGAACCCAGCGGCCCTGAGCGGGGGACCCGGGCGTACGCTGTACGGCGGTAAACCGTCGGCCGACGAGAGCCGGGCAGGGGAGAAACGGGGACAGCAGTGCCGGAAATCCTGGGGTCGGTGACCGGATCCCCGTGGATCTACTTGGTCATCGCCGTATCCGTACTGCTCGATGTCTTCGTGCCCGTGCTGCCCAGCGGTGTGCTGGTGATCGCCGCCTCCACCGCCGCCGCCGGAACCACCGCGGCCGACGCCGCCGATCTGCCCAGCGCCGCAGCGCGCGGCGCGGCCGAGAGCGGCCATCTCGTCGAGGTCCTGCTGTTGATGCTCTGTGCGGCGGGCGCCTCCGTACTGGGTGATCTGGCGGCCTGGCGGCTGGCCTGGCGGGGCGGCGACCGCTTCGACCGGGCCCTCGCCCGCTCCCGCCGGCTCACCTCCGCCCAGGAACAGCTCGGCCGCGCCCTCTCCCAGGGCGGCGGTGCCCTCGTGGTGCTCGCCCGGTTCGCGCCCGCCGGACGCTCGGTCGTCAGCCTGACCGCCGGCGCGACCCACCGCAGCGCACGGGACTTCGTGCCCTGGTCGGCGCTGGCCGGAGTGGCCTGGGCGGTCTACAGCGTGGGCCTCGGCTACCTCGGCGGCCAGTGGCTGGGCACCAGTTGGCTGGGCACGGCCGTCTCGGTGCTCGCGCTCTTCCTTGCCGGTGGACTCGCCGCGTATCTGATACGGCGTGAGCCCGAAGGCGAGGACGCGACCGTGGCTGCGACTGCGACCGCGACCGCGGACGCGGGCAGGGGCGGCACGGGCATGGGCGCGGGCACGGGCATGGGCGCGGCCCTGTCGGCGGAAGCGGACACGGACGGGGAACTGCCGGGCAGCACCGCCCCCGCCGGTGCGGGTACGGCTTTTCAACTGCCGCCCGCGGCAAAGGTGCTGCCGGCGATCGGCGTCGTCTTCGCCGGACCGGCGACATTTCCGGTACTGCCCGTGCTCCCCGGCCTGCCGGGGATGCGCGTGGCCGGTGACGGTGGCGCCGAGGACGGCACGGTCACCGGTTCCGCCGCGGTGCCGTCAGTGTCCGCGTGAACTCCCAGGGCCGCTGGTCCACCCCCGAACAGCGGTCCTCGGCCGGGTAGGGCAGCTCGCCGCAGGTCCGGTCCCGGTTGACGGACCAGAACGCCGGCCGGGCCAGCCGCCGGTCGTGGGCGTACCGGGCGATGGTCCGGAAGTCCGCGACGGTGATGACCTCCTGACGCCCCGTGATGCCGTTCATCGTCGAGATGCCGCTGTGCGCGTACGCCCTGGCCGCGTCGTAGCCGTACGCCTTGCGGAGCCGTGCGGCCAGCCCTTCCGCCGCGCGCACAGTGGTACGGCCCATATCCTCCTCGCGGGCCTGCTGCCCGCTGCTCCCGGTGGTCGCGGAGCCGCTGCTGAAGGCGAACGGCATGATGGTCCAGGAATCCGGCTCCAGCCCCGCGCGCGCCGCCGTGCGGATCAGCAGCGCGTCAGGCCCGTCGCGGTCGCTGGGCAGCGTCACATGGACGGTGAGCCCGGGGTGGGCGGCCTTGACCCGCTTGAGCGCCTCCACGGTCCTGCGGCGGGCCGCGGCGCTCTCGTAGGTGCGCGTCTCGATGTCGACGTCGATCGCGCGCAGCCCGTAGGCGCGGATCACCTTCCGGTAGGCGGCCGCGAGTGCCGCGGCGTCCGGACAGTCCTGCTCCAGCTTGCGCCCCGTGCCACCGCCGAACGACACCACGGGCTCCCCGCCCGCAGCCCGCACGGCCCGCAGCGCCCGCGCGTCCGCTCCGCCGGTCAGTGGCCGCACCCCGTCCCAGCGCGGCTCGCACCCGCCCGCACTCAGCACGAACGCGAACGTGAACCCCCGCACGCCGGTCTTCCGCAGCACCGCGGCCGGATCGGGCGGGTCGCCCCACCCCAGGGAGAGATAGGGCTCGACCACCGGCCCGGAGGACACCGCCCCCGCGCCCCCGCCTTCGTTCCCGCTCCCGTTCCCGTCCGCACTGCCCGCTGCCACCACGGCCAGCCCCGACACCGCCACACCCACCAGCCGGCACGCCCGGCCCACCCGGCTCGTTCGTCGGCGTCCACACCTTCCGGTCCCACTCACACCGCGCATCCGTCCCCGCCCCGCCCCGCGATCCGGCAGACATCCGGGATTGTTCATACCAACTGATGAGGAACCGCCGCGCCGACGAAGAGCCGCCGCGCACAGCAAAAGGCCCCCGCGGACATCCGCGGGGACCCGATTCCGTCACTGGCCGAAAGCTCGACCGTCCGGTGGGCACAACTGGGATCGAACCAGTGACATCCTGCTTGTAAGGCAGGCGCTCTACCGCTGAGCTATGCGCCCGGAGCACGTGTGGGACGACAGCGTACCTCGCTCGGCGGTGGGCAGTGCAAACGTGGGGGTGGCCAAAGCGTTCCGTGAACGAATCAGCTCGTGTGTTCGTTGAGCCCAGGTGGGAGAATGAGCAGCGGTCGAAGAGCCACAGGCGCGTACGGGGAGAGGTTTCGTGACGGCGATGAACGGCGGTGGCATCCGCCGCTGGGGCTGGGGCAGTGGCCGCGCGGAACACCTCCGGGCCGACGCGCAGGCCGCCAAGGACGCCGCGGCAGCCGCCTTCTACGAACTCGACACCGCCCAGCGTGAGCTGCGCATCTCCATAGAGACGATCAGTGCCGTCGACAGCTCCCCCGCGGGCCGCAAGGCCGCGGCGGACTTCGCCGAGCTCGGGCGGCGCATCGACAGTGTCAGCCACGACTACATCACCGCCGTCGACTCCCACGACCTCGACCGGGACGACCTGGACGCCGCTGCCGCCTCCCGCGCCCGTACCGAGCTGGACCAGGCGCGCGGCGAGCTGGAGCGGGTCAAGGGGGAGCTGGACCGGTTCGCGCAGAGTCTCGGCCCGCAGCTGACCCGCGCGGAGAACCAGCTCGCCCGCCTGGCACCCGCCGTGGAGCGGGCCCGGCAGGCGCTGCTGGCCGCCAGCAACGCGCTGGACGCCGTACGGGCACAGGGGCTGAAGGCGGACGACCTCGCGGCACGGCTGGCGGCACTCTCGCCGGAGCTGACCAAGCTCAACGAGGGTGCGGGCACCCACGGCGTGCAGGAGACCATCCACCGCGCCGACCAGGTGGTACGGGAGGCCGAGGCGCTCCGCGCTCAGGCCGAGGGGCTGCCGCAGAAGGCGGCCGACATCGACAAGCGGCTGGCCTCGCTGCGTACCCGCACCGAGGCGCTGCAGAACAGGGCCCAGCAGGTGGAGCCCGTCCTCAGCGAACTGCGGCGCCGCTTCAGCGCGGCGTGCTGGCAGGACCTCCAGCAGGTGCCGCAGCAGGCCGAGCGCTCGGCGCGGCAGGCGGACGAGAAGCTGCGGGAGGCCCGCACCGCACGTGAGGAGCAGCGCTGGCCGGACGCCACCGCGCTGCTGTCGACGGTGCGGGCGCTGCTGAACACCACGGACGAGGCGGTCAAGGCCGCCGGAGAGCGGCTGCAGCGGCTCAACGAGGTCTCCTTCGACCACAGCAAGGAGGTCGAGCGCACCCGGTTCGCGATCCGCGACGCACAGCGGCTCGCGATGGCGGGGCGCTCCACCCCGGATCCGCGGCATGCGCAGCCGCTGGACAACGCGGTGGAGCGGGTGGATCGCGCGGTCGCCTCGCTCACCGGCCGCCACCCGGACTACTGGCACCTGCTCACCGAGCTGGACGCGGTCAAGGAGACGGTGCAACAGGTGATCGAGCAGATCCGCCAGGAGCGCGCGGCCGGGCACTGAGGCCCGGTGGCCGGGTCTCGGCGGGCCGGGCCGGGACATGGGGGCTGCCGGGAGCGCCGGCGCGGCGGAATCAGCTGGAGCCGCTGGAGCAGCCGTCACGGAGCGTCGCTGTTGAGGTGCTGGCGCCTCGGGCGGATGCTGGAAGGGGAAGCTGAGCGCCTCAGCCGTCCCGAGGAGGCCACGTGGCTGCGTCCCCCACCCGCACGTTCCGCCACCGCCGCGTCCTGCCGCGAGGGCGGCGCGTCCTGGACGAGCACATGCCGGTGCACCACAAGCTGAGCCGCGTCTACCGGGTGGGCGCCGGGCTGGTGGGGGTGATCCTGACCGCCTTCGGCGCTCTGGGGCTCACGAACAACATCGGCTTCTTCGACATCGGTGGCGACCGGGTGGGCGGTCTGAACACCAACGGCGCGCTGAGCGTCCTGTCCGTCGTCGTCGGACTGCTGCTCTTCTCGGGCATGGTGCGGGGCGGCAACTTCGCCTCCAGTCTCAACATCACCTTCGGCGTGCTGTTCCTGCTGAGCGGGTTCGTCAATCTCGCGCTGCTGGAGACGCGGTTCAACGTGCTCGCCTTCGAGCTGCAGAACGTGCTGTTCAGCTTTGCCGTCGGACTGCTGCTGCTGGTCTTCGGGATGTACGGGAGGGTGGGCAGCGCGCTGCCGCACGACAACCCGTACTGGCAGCAGCGTCACCCGGGCGAGGTCGAGGGCGCCCGGCGCGCCCGGGATCTGCGCGAACAGCGGACTCGTGCTCGCGTACGCGGCGAGGAACTGCGCCGCAGGGCCTCGCTCTACGGGGGCGCGGAGAGCGCGCAAGGCCGGGAGAGCGCGCAAGGCGGGGCGCCCGGCGCGGCAGGCGCCGGTGCGGGGGACGACGGCCCGGGCGAGCAGCAGCGGGACGGCGGCTAGCCCCTCACGGGCCGCATCCGAAGGGCGGTCCGGCCCCGTCAGCTCAGCGCGGAGCTCATCCGGCGCAGAATCGTCTCGCCCGCCAGCACGCCGCGCTCCGGCAGCACCCGTACGTGCGGCAGCTGCCAGCCGCTGTCGGCGAGCTCGCCGTGAGCCGGACGCCAGGCGACGTCGGCGGCGCGCAGCAGATCGGCGTCGAGCAGGGAGTCACCGGCCGCGAAGGTCCGCTCCGTGCCGGCCCGGCGGGCCACCTCGGCCACGGCGGCGCTCTTGGTGAGCGGATGCGGCACGGCGTAGATCTTGCGGCCCTGGAGGGAGACGCTCCAGCCCTGGGGGCCCGCCCAGGCAGCCAGCTCCTTGACCCAGGTGTCGGGCAGCAGTGCCCGCTCGACCACCAGGTAGGCGAACAGGCCGTCCGCGACCCGCTCCTTGAGCAGCCACTCGGGGCGCGCCCGGCCCAGCATATGGTCGCGGACCTGAGCGAGTGGGGCGCACCCGGTCAGCCGCTCGCGCACCCGCTCCCGCCACTCGGGGTCGCTCTCGCCGTCGACCAGCAGATGGCCACCGTTGGCGCACACGGCGTAGCGGGGCGGCGGGCCGGGCAGCCGGATACGGCGGTATTGCTCGGGGGTGCGGGTGGTCGCCGGCACGAAGACCGCACGCTCGCACAGCGCGGCCAGCAGCCCGGCGGCCTGCTCCGTCAGATAGGACAGCGGTCTGTGCTCGTACGTCTCCACGCACAGCAGCCGGGGTGCCTCAGGGTCGGGCATGGTCAGCTCCAGCGCCGCGGCCGAGTAGATCAGCGTGCGGTCCAGATCGCTGGCGACCAGGGTGCCTCCCGCCGGGCCGGACCCGGCGATGGTGGGCGTCACTGTGCGGCCTTTCCGTCGGCGCCGGTCGCGCCGCGCGTGTAGCGGGGGTGGACGATGCCGACGCAGCTGTAGGGCAGCTCGTCGGCCTCCTCGACGGGGACACCGCGCTGCGCGGCGAGCAGCCGTACGTGGTCGAGGTCGGCGCCCGCGCCGCGTCGGGCCAGGATGCGCCAGGGGACGCGGCGCAGCAGCACACGGGTCGTCTCGCCGACCCCGGGCTTGATGAGGTTCACATCGCCGATGCCGTACGCCTCGCTGATGTCCTCGACCGCGCGCCAGCCCGCCCAGGTCGGTGTGCGGTCCGCCCCGGCCAGAGCCGCGGCGTCGCGGGCGGCACCCTCGCGGACGGCGGGGAAGCGAGCGGCCACCGCGTCCACGAAGTGCCGCGACAGGTCGCTGTCCGCCAGCTCGCGGTAGAACTTGGCGCCGTGGAAGTCGTGCGGGCCCACCAGGTCGGCACGGAGCACGGTGCGGGATATCAGCCCGGAGACGGTGGAGTTGAGGCAGGCGGAGGGGATGAGGAAGTCCTCTCGGGTACCGAAGGTGCGCACGCAGGAGCCCGGGTCGGCGAGGACTGCCAGCTCCGGGTGGAAGCGCGGGTGCGCGGCGAGCGCCTGGGCCAGTTCTCGGGTGATGGCGCCCTTGCCGGTCCAGCCGTCCACGAACACGACGTCGGCCGGGTCGTGGTGGGCGGCGAGGTGGGCCAGCGCATTGGTGTCGATCCCGCGGCCCCGCACGATCGAGACGGCGTAATGCGGCAGGTCCAGACCGTGCGCGTACCGCGCCCCGTGCTCGTCTCACTGGCCCGGGCCGGTACGCCCGTCGGGGTACTGATGCGCCGTTGGGCGCGGGCCGCGCTCGGCGAGCACCGTCTCGGTGACGGTGCCGACCGCACGGGCGAGGCGCTCGGCCGCGGACTCCAACGCGTCGTGGAAGAGCTGCTGGTACTCCGGGGACGGCTGGTACTCCACGGGCAGCGATTCGGCGTAGTGCGCGCCGCCCGCCTGGATGGCCTCCTCCCGCTCCTCGGTGGGCGCCTCCAGCTCGACGTCGGACAGGTCGCGCAGCAGCCAGGCCACGTCCTCGGGCGCGTACGAGGAGAAGGCTGGGCCGCGCAGCGGCGCGGGCGGGTTCGGCCCGGCCGGGTCGGGGACGTATGCCGGGACGACGGACAGCAGCACCGTGGGCGCACATCCGGCGAGCTGGTCCAGCAGGCCGCCGGGAGCGTGCAGTTCGGGCGTGTCGCCCTGACTGTCCACGACAGCGACGACGGCGTCGAAGCCCTGGCCCGCGATGTTGTAGGCGTAGCGCTCGGCCCGGGACGCGTCTTGGGGCATGTCGTGCGCCGGGAAGGACAGCGCCGTGCGTATCGCGTAGCCCGGGTCGTCGACGGGGAGGACGGGCGAACGGGTCGTCGTGGAGAAGCGGATCTCCGCACGGCCCTTGGTGCGCTTCTCCATTTCGAACGCGAGCAGCAGCGGCGCGTACATCAGCTCCTCGTTGCCGAGGACCAGCACACGCGGCACCTCCCCCGGCGAAGCGTCCACCAGGGCCCCCGCGGGGGCGTCCTCGGCGGGGGCGTCCGCACAGGTGCCGGCGGCGGCGTTCGCACGGGTGTGGGCGGGGCTGTCCGCCCCGGCGGCGAGGCCCAGACCGGACAGCACCCGCTCGGCCATGCCCGGCAGCGCGGCCTCCAGCCGGGTGTGCTCACGCGGTCCGAAACCGTGCCGCCCCCCGTCGGGCAGCCCCTGCGGCCAACCGAGGTCCACCCGCCGCACGGTTCCCCGGGGAGCCGCGGACCGGGCAGCTGTCGCACGCGCGGGTGCCGGGTCGCTGCCGTACTTCTCGACCAGTTCCCGGCCCCGCTCCAGCACATCGGCGGGCAGCCTCACCCGCCCGGCTGCCAGGGCCACCACATCGACGCGGGTGCCCAGGTCGGCGGCGAACTTCTCCAGCGAGGCCGCATCGCCGTCACTGCGGGTGTCGACAAGCGCGGCCACCACGTACCGGTCGCGCGGGTGGACGGCGTGCAGTGCGGCGATGGTGTTGCGTACGGTCCGGCCGGTGGACAGCTCGTCGTCCACCAGTACCAGCGGCCCGTCCGTGCGCAGCACACCTGGGTCCCGGGGCAGCAGCAGATGTGAGGTGGCGTGGCTGTGCTCCTCCTCGAAACCGCCGTACTGCTGCGCACCCGGCACCCGGCGCCGCGTCGAGTGCAGCGCGCTCGTGCGGCTGCCCATGCTGTGCGCAACAGTGAGTCCGAGGCCCGTGGCCGTCTCGGCGAAACCGAGCACCACGGAGCGGGCCGCCCGCTCGGGGCCGAGCAGCTCACGTACCCGCTTGCCCAGACGGCAGCCCGCGCCGAGCACCACCGTCGGACGCTGCGGTACGTGCTTGCCCAGCACGGTGGAGACCAGCAGGTGGGCCCGCTTGGGGTTGCGCCGCAGCGCGAGCCCCAGCAGGTCCCGCAGCCCCTCGCCCTCCAGCCGCACCCCGAGCCGTCGGGTCACCCAGCTGCCCGGCCACACCTCGGCTCCGGCGCCCTGGTCGGGTGTGGTCTCCGGTCCGGGGGCCTCGAGGGGCCCGGCATCCCGTACGTTTCCGTTCACTTGACTCCCGCCGCCAGCAGTTCGACGAAGCTCACGCCCTCGCGCGCCACCCCGAAGACCTCGCCGCGCAGCAGTGTGCGCTCGGCCCAGGCACGGTGCGGCTTCACCTCGTTCATCTTGTTCGTGTACGCGGAGCGCAGCACTCCGCCTCCGCCGCGCTCGGGGCGCAGCACATCGGTCGCGTCGCAGAACTCCTCGTGGCTGACGATCGACAGCGCGTGCACCGGTGCCACGTGTGAGGGGTGGATGCAGGTCTTGCCCAGCAGACCGTTGGCCCGGTCGAGCTCGATCTCGCGCAGCAGACCGTCGAGGTCGTGCTCGATCAGCGCGGCGCGTACGTCCTCGGCCCGGCTGCTCAGGAACGGGCTCTGCCGTAGTTGCGGCTTGAACATCCTCTCCTGCGGCCGGAAATATTCCCATACCGGCCCGGTCACCGTGAACCCGGTGCCGTCGGCCCGGCCCAGCACATTCACCACGTCCGCGATGACCGAGGCGACGATCTGCACGTCGTACGCGGTCATCTCCGGCGTACGGCGCAGCCCGTAGGCGGCGCAGAAGTCGGTGACACCCAGCCGCAGCGCGAGGACCCGCTCGCGGTACTTGTCCAGGGTGCGGGAGATGCCGGTCAGGGCCTCCGTGCGGGTCTCCCGGTGCAGCAGCTCGGGCGACTCCAGGACGGGCATCGCGAACAGCCGACGCCCGCAGGCCGCCTCCGCGTCGGTGAGCGCCTCCAGGAACGGCACCGAGTGGTCCTCGGTGAACTTGGGCAGTACGAAGCCCGACAGCAGCCGCACGGCCGCACCCAGCCTGCGCACCAGGGCGGTGATCTGTCCGGATTCCCGCACCCGGACGAACAGCAGCGGCAGCTCGTCCTCCGCGACGCGGTCGGGAATCCGGTCGGCCAGCTCGCACAGCTGCCGCACCAGGTTGTCCTCGGCGGCGGGCACCTCGGCGTCGGCTATCGAGTCCTCCAGGCACAGCACCATCGACACGACGCCGCGCGCCGCCTGTTTCAGCACGTCGTCGGCGAGTGCGGGCCTGGTGGCGGGGCTGTAGAGAGTGGCGCCGAGCGCGACGGCGAGCGTGCTCGCCGGTGCGTCGGATGTGAACTCGATCGGCTCACGGTGGAAGAGCGCGCTTCGGCGCTCAGGCGTCAGCTGCCTGAAATGCCGCATGGAAAGTCCCCCGTCCCGCCGTCCTGCCGTCCTTCTTGGCTGCCATGGCGTACCTGGTGGCTCGCGCGGTGGCGGTGGTCCTGCCGGGGCCGCCGTGGTGCCGCGTGGCTGCTCATCGTACGTACGAGGGTCGGTCACAAGTTCCCTCGCCTCGGGATGCGGTCCCCCCTCGGGCCCCCCGGGCCCCCGCCGGCACCGCGTCATGAGCCGGCCGCATCACATGCCGCGTTGTCGATGGCGTCCGTCCGGGGGCAGGATGAAGACATGACGCACGCGATGACGAAGGGATCGAACATCCAGCTGGAGGCCACGGCGGTGCGCGCTGTGCTCTGCTGGGCGCCTGGTGCTGGTGTGCCGGATGTCGATGCCTCGGCTCTGCTGCTCGGCACGGACGGCAAGGTTCGCTCCGACGACGACTTCATCTTCTACAACCAACCGCGCCACCCCTCGGGACTGGTGCGGCATCTGGCCAAGAAACGCGAGCCCGAAGGGCTGCGCGACACCGTCGAGGCGGACCTGGCCACGCTGGACTCCTCCGTGGACCGCGTGCTGCTGGCCGCCTCCTCGGACGGCGGCACCTTCGCCGGCGTACGCGAGCTGCGGCTGCTGCTGCACGACGCGGGCAACCCGGACGGCGCAACCGACCCGGGCAACGGCGGACAGCTCCTCGCGCGCTTCGACATCGAGCCGGAGACGGGCGCCGAGACCGCCATGGTCTGCGGCGAGCTGTACCGGCGCGGCGACGGCTGGAAGTTCCGCGCCCTGGGCCAGGGCTACGACACCGGACTGGTCGGCCTGGCCACCGAGTTCGGCATCACCGTCGACGAGGGCGATACCGAGGCCGAGACCGAAGCCACCGGCGAGGCCGAAGCCGACGCCGGCACCGATGCGGAAGCCGGGCGGGAGACCTCGCGCGGCGCCGACCGGGACCGGGCGCCCGGCGCGGAGCCCGATCCGGACGCCACCGTGGCCCACACACCGCGCTTCGACACGGTCGGCTCGGACGACTTCCGGCTGGGCCCGCCCGCCGCCACCGTCCCGCAGCCGCCGCCCGAGCCGGGCTTCCCGGAGCCCGACCCGGTGCCGCCCGAGCCGCACCCGGAGCCCTCGCCCCATCCGGAGCCCGGTCCCCCGCCCGGACCGCCTCCCACCCCGCCCGGGCCCGGGCCGGAACCGGTGCCGCCGGCGCCGCCGCCCGGCCCCGCACCGGGCCCGGGCCCCGTCCCCGGCCCCGACCCCGCGCCGCCGCCGCCCGCTCCTGAGCCGCCGCAGCCGACTCCTTCACCGGAGCCGCAGCCGGACCCGGCGGGAGTCGGTGCGTCGGCAGGGGCGGCGGCGTCATCGGCCGTCACGGCGCAGGTGCCGCCGCCGGGCGCGCCGCTCTTCGGACCCCAGGGGGCTCCGGGAATCCCGGCTCCCCCGGCCCACCAGCCCACCTACGGCTACCCGCAGCCACCGCAGCAGCCGCCCGCCACCCAGCCCGCCTACGGCTATCCACAGCCCACCTACGGCTATCCGCAGCCGGACCCCGCGTTCGCGCTGCCGCCCCAGGGCCCGCAGTTCCTCACCAACCGCTGACGCGGACGGCACACCAGGAGGCCCGGCCGGTGACCGGCCGGGCCTCGTGTGATGTCGCGCGCCGGTGGCACCGGCGCGGGCCGCTCAGACCTTCTGCGACTTGTAGGCCCGGCCCCACTGCAGGCCCCAGCCGTAGAGCCGGTCCAGCTCCGCCTGGAAGCCGTAGACGTAGCGCACCTCGCGGCGCACCCGCAGCTCGCCCTTGACGTTCTCCATCAGCAGCACCGCGCAGGAGCGGGCCTGAGGGGCCCGCTCGTCCAGACCGACCTCCACGTGCGGGCCGTTGCTGGGGATGAGCGTGAGGACGGCATGGGTCCGGTCGAAGGCCGGGGTGCCGTCGTAGATGTAGACGAAGAAGAGCAGCCGCTTGATCTCGTCCCGGTGGTCGAGGTTGACGTAGAGCGTCTCGCCTGACGGTGAACCGAACCGGTCGTCGCCGGTGAGCTTGACGTAAGGGGGCGCGTTCCAGTCCCCCAGGAAGTTGCCGAGCGGCTGGACGACACCCTTGCTGCCGTCCATCAGCTCGTACATGCAGGCCAGGTCGAGGTCCACGTTGACGACACCCTGGGTGTGCGCCTGGACCACGGTGGGCTTGAACGCTCTGAGCGGATGCCGCAGCGAGCCGCCCGTACCGCGGCCGACGCTCTCCAGATCCGAACTGCGCATGCGCCAGGAGAGATTGACCTGCATGCTGCCGGTGTCGGCACCTTGTTTGGTCAGCGACAGTTCAGGGTGCCGTTTGGTCAGCTCCATCGCATACGTCGAAGGACCGCCGACCGTGTCGAACTTGGGTCCACGCCGGGACATGCCCACACCTCGGCGCCAGTTCTCCCACAGGGAGACCATCCCGTACCCCCACTCGTCCTCAACAAACCCAACTCACCGCTGCGGGGCGGCTCCGGGACGGCGGTGCGGGCCGGTGGCCCACGCCGTCGCGGAAGCCGCCCCGCTGGGAGCGTTCCTCAATCGGCAAGCGGTCACACGCGCGCGGTGACCCCGGATTGCTCGGATTCCTCCCCGCCGGACCCGTCCGACCCGTTGGCCTCGATCGCACGATTGCGGCGCAGCGAGGACCAGAAGGAGGTGGCGATCAGCACCACTCCGATGAGGCCCGTGATGACCTCGTTGATCTGGTACTTGACGGTGACGAGCAGGATGACGGCGAGAGCACCGATGGCGTAGTGCGCGCCGTGCTCCAGGTAGACGTAGTCGTCCAAGGTGCCCTGGCGCACCAGGTAGACCGTGAGCGACCGGACGTACATCGCCCCGATGCCCAGGCCGAGCGCCATCCAGAAGATGTGGTTGGTGATCGCGAAGGCGCCGATGACCCCGTCGAAGGAGAACGAGGCGTCCAGCACCTCCAGGTAGAGGAACATGAAGAAGGCGGCCTTGCCGGCCAGTCCGACGGCCGAGGGCTGCTTCCCGGCCTTCTTGGCCTCCTCCTCGGCTTCGTGTTCGCGCTCCTCTTCCTCCTCGAGCTTGTTCTCGAAGTGGCTGGAGAGCCCGCCGACGATCAGATAGGTGACGAGTCCCGCCACACCGGAGAGCAGCACTGTGGCCGATTTGTCGGCATGTGCCCCGCCGTGCTGGTGCGCGGCGGTGGCGAGTGTGGTGGCGGTCACCAGCAGCACGATCAGGGCGATGCAGACGGAGAGACCGTCGACCTTGCCGAGCCGCGACAGCGGGCGCTCCAGCCAGCCGATCCACTTGTGTTCCCGCTCATCGAAGATGAAGTCGAGGAAGATCATCAGCAGGAACATCCCACCGAACGCGGCAATGGCCGGATGCGCGTCCGTGACCAGCTGCTCGTAGCGGTCGGGATTCTCCAGCGCGACCCGCACGGCTTCGACCGGCCCGACCTGCGCGCTGATGGCGACGATGACGACCGGGAAGACCAGTCGCATGCCGAATACCGCGATCAGAATGCCGATGGTGAGGAAGATCTTCTGCCAGAAGGCGTTCATCTTCTTCAGTACGCCGGCGTTGACGACCGCGTTGTCGAACGACAACGAGATTTCGAGGACGGAAAGGATCGCCACGAGGGCGAACGCCTCCCACCCCCAGAAGAACGCCGCTGCGGCCAACCCTGCGGCGGTGACGCCGAAGGACCAACCAAAGGTTTTCAGGAGCACTGGCTTCCCAATCCGGTATCCGGTCTACATAGGTTCACAAAGGGTGAGGAATCCGGGACGACTGCGACCTCGAAGTCGTCCCGACGGCATCGCCGCGACTAGGCGACATTGACGCCGAAGTCTAGAGCGATGCCCCTCAGGCCTGACGCGTACCCCTGGCCAACTGCACGGAACTTCCATTCTGCGTTGTAGCGGTACAGCTCCCCGAAGATCATCGCCGTCTCGGAAGAGGCGTCCTCGGTGAGGTCGTAACGCGCCAGCTCCACTCCGTCTTCCTGGTTGAGGACACGGATGTACGCCTCGCCGACCTGGCCGAAGGTCTGATGCCGGCTCTCGGCGTCGTAGATCGAGACGGCAAAGACGATCTTGTCGACGTGCGCGGGGACCAGTGTGAGGTCCACCAGCACCGTCTCGTCGTCGTCCCCGCCGGTACCGCCGACCAGTTCGTCGCCGGTGTGCTCGACGGAGCCCTCGGGGCTCTTGAGGTTGTTGTAGAAGATGAAGTACTCGTCACCGAGGACCCGGCCGCCGGAGCACAGCAGTGCGCTCGCGTCGAGGTCGAAGTCGGCGCCTGTGGTGGAACGGGCCTTCCAGCCCAGGCCGATCCGTACCTGGGTCAGGTTCGGTGCGGCCTTCGAGAGGGAGACGTTTCCCCCCTTGGCGAGCGTCACGCTCATGTTCTGGTCCTCTCCCCGGCTAGTGGCACGACCGTGCGGCCCGCGCCACGGTGCATCCAGTCTCTCCGTACCACCGGGCGCCGCACACCTCCGGGGCACGGAAGTCTGCGGCGCCCGTGGCTGCCGGTCCCCGGCAGGTGCGCCCACCGGCCCGCGAGCGGGGCCGGTGGCGATACCCGACAGGGTCCTCAGACGTTCACGCCGAAGTCCTGCGCGATGCCGCGCAGACCGGACGCGTACCCCTGGCCGATGGCGCGGAACTTCCACTCCGCACCGTGCCGGTAGAGCTCACCGAAGACCATCGCCGTCTCGGTCGACGCGTCCTCGCTGAGGTCGTAACGCGCCAGCTCGACGTTGTCGGCCTGGTTGAGCACGCGGATGTAGGCGTTGCGCACCTGGCCGAAGCTCTGCTGGCGGCTCTCCGCCTCGTAGATCGAGACGGGGAAGACGATCTTCTCGACGTCGGCGGGCACCCCGGCGAGGTTCACCTTGATGACCTCGTCGTCGCCTTCACCCTCACCGGTGAGGTTGTCGCCGGTGTGCTCCACGGAGCCGTCGGGGCTCTTGAGGTTGTTGAAGAAGACGAAGTTCTGGTCGTTGCCGACCTTGCCCTCCGCGTTCGTCAGCAGGGCACTCGCATCGAGGTCGAAGTCGCTGCCGGTGGTCGTACGCGCGTCCCAGCCCAGGCCGACGATGACGGCGGTCAGGTTGGGCGCTTCCTTGGTCAGCGAGACGTTGCCGCCCTTGCTGAGGCTGACTCCCACGAGTCCTCCTGGTCAGTTGTTTCGTGAGGAGCACCGCGTGCCCCCGTTGTGTGGATGCCTTCGGATCAACGATTCGATCCTAGTGAGCGGTTCCCCGGGAAACAGCCCTCTTACGGAGCGGAATCGGGGTTGTTCCGAGCGTGGCCGGGAGCGCCCGGAGCGCGTACCCGGCGCGGCGGCCCGGCAGGCGTCAGAGCTTTTCGAGCGCCTTGACGTAGTCCTTGAGGTCCCTCGCATCGGGCAGCCCGTTGACGACCGTCCAGCGCACGGTGCCCTCCTTGTCGATGATGAAGGTCCCGCGTACCGCGCAGCCCTTCTCCTCGTCGAAGACCCCGTAGGCGCGGGACGCCTCGCCGTGCGGCCAGAAGTCGGACAGCAGCGGGTACTCCAGCCCCTCCTGCTCGGCGAAGACGCGCAGCGAGAACGGCGAGTCGTTGGAGACCGCCAGCAGCTGCACGTCGTCGTTGACGAACCGGGGCAGCTCGTCACGCAGCGCGCACAGCTCACCGGTGCACACGCCGGTGAAGGCGAAGGGGTAGAAGAGCAGGACCACGTTCTTTTTGCCCTGGAAGTCCGAGAGCCGCACGGTCTGGCCGTGCTGGTCCTTGAGCTCGATGTCGGGTGCCTTGGTGCCGGCCTCGATCGCCATGGCGGGTTCCCTTCGGTGGGCGGACAAAGACGACCCCACCCTATGCACCGAGCCCCTGCCGGCCATGGGCCGGTCAGGGGCTCGTCGCATACCCGCCGGAGCGGATCGGGCACACACCGGAAGCAACCGAAAGGTGGTTCCGGAACGCAACCGGACCGGGAGGCCCCGGCCAGGAAGCAACCGGAAAGCGGCGCCGGGCCGCAGCGCCGACGCCGACGAGGCGCAAACCTCCCGAACGCCGGTCAGCGCTTGTTCGGGGCGCCCTTCGGGGTGACCAGACGGCTGCCCGTCCAGTCCTTGGCCGCGTTGAAGCTCTTGGTCTGGGAGAGCCCGGCGGTCTGGGACGCCTCGCCGATGTCGCTGGGCTCGACGTAGCCCTCACGCCCCGTCTTGGGGGTCAGCAGCCAGACCGGGGCACCCTCGTCGATCATCGTGGTCGCGTCCACCAGCGCGTCCGTCAGGTCGCCGTCCTCGTCGCGGAACCACAGCACCACGGCGTCGGCCACATCGCCGTAATCCTCATCGACCAGCTCCGTGCCGGTGATCTCCTCGATGGACTCGCGGAGCTCCTGGTCGACGTCGTCGTCGTAGCCGATCTCCTGGACCACCTGCCCGGGCTGGAAACCTAGCCTTGCGGCGGGGTTGGTCCGCTCCTCCGCGTGGTCCGCGGTCGCGCTCACGGATTGCCTCCAGTCATGTCTTACGAATATGGGGGTTGCACCCCGCGCGTACGCGAGGCATGGGCCGTAGTCCACACGGGCGGGCCGGATCACGCAAGTACCCGGCCTTCCATCCCGCCCAAACGTTGACGTCTCATCCCACAATGCCTGATCGAGAGTGATTCAGGCCACATTACAGCCGCCGAGACCTGCCAGGTTTGCCCCGGCTGAGCCGGGGGAGCCGTAGAGGTACCTCTGGGTACCGAACGTATGTTTGGGGTGGTAAGGGCGGAGTGGGCGGCACACCCCGGAACGGGCGTAAGGTTGCGTTTCGACCGCGCCACTGTATTCCGCGAACACCTGCGTACACCCCCTTTCCGGTCCGCCTCGAGGGGCGCTGGGTTACTTATCGGTAGAGATGACGTCACAGCGGCGGCGGTACACGATGGAGGCGGCGCGCCACCCACTGAGCACGATTCCTGGCGTCCGCCGTCGCCCGGCCCCGAGCACCACCCGACCGATACAGCGAAGGAACAGCGTGGCTTCCGGATCCGATCGCAACCCGATCATCATTGGCGGCCTTCCCAGCCAGGTCCCGGATTTCGATCCCGAAGAGACCCAGGAATGGCTCGACTCGCTCGACGCCGCCGTCGACGAGCGCGGACGGGAACGCGCCCGCTATCTCATGCTCCGGCTCATCGAGCGCGCCCGCGAGAAGCGTGTCGCCGTCCCGGAGATGCGCAGCACGGACTATGTCAACACCATCGCGACCAAGGACGAGCCGTTCTTCCCCGGCAACGAGGAGATCGAGCGCAAGATCCTGAACGCGACCCGGTGGAACGCGGCGGTCATGGTCTCGCGCGCCCAGCGCCCCGGGATCGGGGTGGGGGGCCACATCGCCACCTTCGCCTCCTCCGCCTCGCTCTACGACGTGGGCTTCAACCACTTCTTCCGCGGCAAGGACGAGGGCCACGGCGGGGACCAGATCTTCTTCCAGGGCCACGCCTCCCCCGGCATCTACGCCCGCGCCTATCTGCTCGACCGGCTCAGCGAGGCACAGCTCGACGGCTTTCGGCAGGAGAAGAGCAAGGCGCCGCACGGGCTCCCCAGCTATCCGCACCCGCGGCTGATGCCGGACTTCTGGGAGTTCCCCACCGTCTCCATGGGCCTGGGCCCGATCGGCGCCATCCACCAGGCACGGATGAACCGCTACATGGAGGCCCGGGGCATCGCCGACACCTCCAAGTCGCGGGTGTGGGCCTTCCTCGGTGACGGCGAGATGGACGAGCCCGAATCGCTCGGTCAGCTCTCCCTGGCCGCCCGCGAGGGGCTGGACAACCTCACCTTCGTCATCAACTGCAACCTCCAGCGGCTGGACGGGCCGGTCCGCGGCAACGGAAAGGTCATCCAGGAGCTGGAGTCCTACTTCCGGGGTGCCGGCTGGAACGTCATCAAGCTGGTGTGGGACCGCTCCTGGGACCCGCTGCTGGCGCAGGACCGGGACGGCGTGCTGGTCAACAAGCTGAACACCACGCCCGACGGGCAGTTCCAGACCTACGCGACCGAGAGCGGCGCCTATATCCGCGAGCACTTCTTCGGCGGCGACCAGCGGCTTCGCAAGATGGTCGAGGGCATGACCGACGACCAGCTCCTGCACCTGGGCCGCGGCGGCCACGACCACCGCAAGGTCTATGCGGCCTACAAGGCGGCGGCCGAGCACAAGGGACAGCCGACCGTCATCCTGGCGCAGACCATCAAGGGCTGGACGCTTGGCCCCAACTTCGAGGGCCGCAACGCCACCCACCAGATGAAGAAGCTGACGGTCGACGACCTCAAGGGCTTCCGCGACCGGCTGCATCTGCCGATCCCCGACAGCGAGCTGGAGTCGGGCCTGCCGCCCTACTACCACCCGGGCCGCGACTCGGAAGAGATCCAGTACATGCACGACCGCCGCAAGGAGTGCGGCGGCTACGTACCGACGCGGATCAACCGGGCACAGCCGCTGCGACTGCCGGACGACAAGGCGTACGCCACGCTGAAGAAGGGCTCGGGGCAGCAGCAGATCGCCACCACGATGGCGTTCGTCCGGCTGCTGAAGGACCTGATGCGGGACAAGGAGATCGGCAAGCGCTTCGTGCCGATCGCGCCCGATGAGTACCGCACCTTCGGGATGGACTCCTTCTTCCCGTCGGCCAAGATCTACAACCCGCTGGGACAGCTCTACGAGTCCGTCGACCGTGAACTGCTGCTGGCCTACAAGGAGTCCCCGACCGGGCAGATGCTGCACGACGGCATCTCCGAGGCGGGCTGCACCGCCGCCGCCATCGCCGCGGGTTCCGCCTACGCCACCCACGGCGAGCCGCTGATCCCGATCTACGTCTTCTACTCGATGTTCGGCTTCCAGCGGACCGGTGACCAGTTCTGGCAGATGGCCGACCAGTTGGCGCGCGGTTTCGTGCTGGGCGCCACCGCGGGGCGCACCACGCTCACCGGTGAGGGCCTCCAGCACGCGGACGGCCACTCGCAGCTGCTCGCCTCCACCAACCCCGCGGTGGTCGCCTACGACCCGGCGTTCGGCTTCGAGATCGCCCATATCGTCCAGGACGGGCTGCGCAGGATGTACGGCTCCAGCGAGGAGCACCCGCGGGGCGAGGACATCTTCTACTACCTGACCGTCTACAACGAGCCCATCCAGCAGCCGGCCGAGCCGGAGAACGTGGATGTCGAGGGCATCCTCAAGGGCCTCTACCGCTACCGGGCGGGTGAGCGGGGCACTCATGCCGCGCAGGTCCTGGCCTCGGGCGTGGCCGTGCCGTGGGCGCTGGAGGCGCAGCGCATCCTGGCCGAGGAGTGGGATGTGAAGGCCGACGTGTGGTCGGCCACGTCCTGGAACGAGCTGCGCCGGGAGGCCGTGACGGTGGAGGAGCACAACCTCCTGCACCCCGAGGAGGAGCAGCGCGTCCCCTTCGTCACCCGCACGCTGCGCGATGCCGACGGCCCGAAGGTGGCGGTCTCGGACTGGATGCGGGCCGTGCCGGACCAGATCTCGCGTTGGGTGCCCGGCACCTACCAGTCGCTGGGCGCGGACGGGTTCGGCTTCGCCGACACCCGGGGCGCCGCCCGCCGGTACTTCCACATCGACGCGCAGTCGATCGTGCTGGGCGTGCTGACCGAGCTGGCGAAGGAGGGGAAGGTGGACCGCTCCGCGCTGAAGCAGGCCATCGACCGCTACCAGCTGCTGGAGGTCGCGGCGGCCGACCCGGGCACCGCCGGCGGCGACGCCTGAGCCTGCTCCCGGTCGCCGGGAGCCGGCCGGCTCCCGGCCCGGGCCTTGCGGCCGGGTGCGGTCCTGGAGCGGATCGCACCCGGCCGCTCGCCTGCGGGGCCGATCTCGGCGCCCCGCGTACGCGGCGGGCATCTCAGTGCTCCCACACCTTGAACGCGCGTGCCCGGTAGGGCAGCTCGGGTGTCCAGGAGCCCGAGGGATGGGTGTTGAACTCGGCCGTCTCCGCGCATTCCGCGCTCTGGTAGAGCGTGACGGGCCTGCCGGTGCGGTTCGCCGCCGAGGTGGCCGAGGCTCCGCCCCGCAGCGGCGTACAGCTTTCGATATCGATACCGCTCAGTTCGTGGACGCGCGGCTTCCCCTTGAACTTCGGGCGTTCCCACAGGCACAGCTCCCCCGGGCCGCATTTCCCCAGCCGGGGCCCGGCGTCGCCCTTGCCGGCCCGCTGTAGCGCCGCCCCTTCCACCGCGGCCTTGGGCGCCGCATTCTGCACGGCCCGCTGCTGGGACCCGTGCTGCGACCGTGCCCCCGCCGGCTGTGCGGCGGCGGTGACGGACACCGCGAGCGCTGTCGCGGCCAAGATCCCGGCCGCCGTCTTCGGACCTCGTCCGAGCATGCCTTTCATGGCTGATCACTCCCCCCGCTCAGGGCCGGGCACGTTCTCGCCCGGCGTGTGATCAGCATGTGCGTGCCGCCGACGGGCCGCCAAGAGCAAACGGCCCGGTTCACCGGGACAGGTGGCGGAGTTGTCCACAACTCGCGAGTTATCCACCGTCTCCGGATGCACCGGGCCGGAAAAGATCCGGATACCTCCCGCCGTGCCGGATCGATCCCGGAAGCGGCGGACAGATACCGGTTGGTCAGACGTGCACGGAGGGCCCCGCGTCGTTCTTGCCGCGGCTGGTGAAGACGGCGACGCCCGCGGCCAGCACCGAGACGATGCCCGCGCAGACGAACGCCAGGCCCATGCCGGAGACGAAGGAGTCGTGCACCACATGCTTGATCGCCTGAGCCATCTGCTCGGGCGTGCCCTTGGGCACGGGCGCGATACCGACCTCGGCGGCGTCCTTGAGGGCCGCCTCCTTCTTCTCCGGCAGCGGCGGCAGCTTGGCCTCCGCCCACTTGTGGGGCAGTTCGCTGCCGACCCTGGAGGCCATCACGGCGCCGAGCACGGCCGTACCGAGGCTGCCGCCCACCTGCATGGCGGCCTGCTGGAGTCCGCCCGCGACACCGGCGTGCTGCAACGGGGCGTTGCCGACGATCACTTCGGTGGCGCCGACCATCACCGGAGCGAGTCCGAGGCCGAGGAGGGCGAACCACAGCGAGGTGATCCCCATGCCGCTGTTCGCCTCCAGTGTGGAGAGGCCGAACATCGCGACGGCGGCCAGCACCATGGCGCCGACCAGCGGCATGCGCGGGCCCACCTTGGTGATGACGGTGCCCGCCAGCGGTGAGGCGACGATCATCATCGCGGTCAGCGGCAGCAGCCGCAGCCCGCTGTCCACGGGCGAGAGGCCGTTGACGTTCTGCAGATAGAAGGTGACGAAGAAGATGCCGCCCATGAAGCCGAAGGCCATCAGGACCATCAGGACGGTGCCTGCGGTCAGCGGCACCGAGCGGAACATGCTCATCGGCAGCAGCGGTTCCTTGACCTTCGTCTCCCAGAAGCCGAAGAGGGCGAAGGCCACCACGGACACCGCCAGGAAGCCGAGCGTCTTGGCGTCGCCCCAGTGCCAGTCGGGGGCCTTGATGATCGCCCAGACGAGGCAGAACATCGCGCCCGACAGCAGGACGATTCCCAGCAGGTCGAAGGAGCGGGGTGCGTCCTTCGCGCGCCGGTCGAGCAGCAGCACGAGGCCCATCACCAGGGCGAGCGCCCCGACGGGGACGTTGATGAAGAAGACCGACTCCCAGCCCTTGTGCTCGACCAGCAGACCGCCGACGATCGGTCCGGCAGCGGTGGAGGCTCCGATGACCGCGCCCCAGATGCCGATGGCGGCGTTCAGCCGCTCGGCGGGGAAGGATGCGCGCAGCAGGCCGAGCGCGGCAGGCATCAGCAGTGCGCCGCATATGCCCTGGAGTACGCGGAAGGTGATGACGAGAGCGACGCTGCCGGACAGTCCGATGGCGGCGGAGGCCAGTGCAAAGCCGACGACGCCGCCGAGGAAGGTCTGGCGGTGGCCGAAGCGGTCACCCAGCTTGCCCGCCGTGATCAGCGAGACCGCGAGCGCGAGCAGATAGCCGTTGGTGATCCACTGGACGTCCGCGAGAGAGGCGTCGAGATCGTCCTGGATGGCGGGGTTGGCGATGGCGACGATCGTCCCGTCGAGGGCGACCATCGCGACACCGAAGGCGACTGTCACGAGGGTCAGCCACGGGTGCCCGCGCAGCCCGGTGCGGGTCCCCTGACCGCCCTCGGGGCCTGATGGATCCGGCGCGCCGTGCGCGACGGTGCTGGTCTGGGTGCTCATGGCGCGAGGGTAGTGACAGCCTCTGACAATTGACAAACCAAATTATTAGCCGGTAAATGTCAGACGGCGCTCACGTATCGTGAGCAATTCGACGCGGGAGAGGAAGCGGCATTGACGGGTCTGCGTGAGCGGAAGAAACAACGCACCAGGGACGCCTTGATCGTGGCGGCCCATGAGCTCTTCGTCACGCAGGGTTACGAATCCACGACCGTCGACCAGATCGCCGAAGCCGTCGACGTCTCCCAGCGCACCTTCTTCCGCTACTTCTCCAACAAGGAGGAAGTCGCGCTCTTCGTCCAGGACATGGTCGAACGGTTCTACTACGAGGCGGTGTGCGCCCGCCCGGCGGACGAGCCTCCGCTGGAGTGCCTGCGCCGCACCCTCAACGACGTGTGGGACGACGTCGGCGTGGCCGTGGAGGAGATCACCCCTCTCGACCTGCACCTGAAGATGTGCCAAGTGATCGAGGTGACCCCGCCCCTGCTCGCGGCGCATCTGCGGCACTCGCTGCTGATGGAGGAGAAGCTCGTCCAGGAGATCGCCCGGCGTACCGGTGTGGACGCCGAGGTGGACCCGCGGCCGCGCGTACTGGTGGCGGCCTTCACCGGAGTCATGCGCACCGCGGCCCGGCAGTGGAGCATGCGCAACGACGCCTCCCTGGAGACGGCACGTGAGGTCACCCGCGATTACATCGCGCAACTGGGCCCCGCGCTCACCGCGGACTGGGGCCGAGCGCGCTGAGCCCGACTGCCGCGCCCCGCGCGGCAGTTGCACACGGTGACCACTACGCCGAACGGCGGTGTGGCACTGACCCGACCGCGGAGTACGAAACGTGAGATGACTCACGGGGCGCTCATGAATGCGGGACCGCCGGGCGGCATCTCCTAAGGTGTCGCTCCAGTGACTTACTTCTCCGCACTAGGCAACCCGCTGTCCGGAACAGGCGTCCCTCCGTCGGGCGCCCCGGGCATCACGGCCTGGCGTGCGCTGCTCGCCCTGGCCGTGGTCTTCGTCCTGCTGGCGACCACCGGCTGGACCGCGGTCCGCAGGCACCAGGCCGCCGACGGGCCCCGCGCAGCGGCACTGCACGCCTGGGAGAAGGGCTCCTTCGCCGGCCGCCCACTGCCCGACCCGGACGCCTCACCCAACCGCATCGCCCGCTACTTCGCCACGCTGAGCGCAGCACAGCAGCGCACCCTGGCAACGCGCTATCCACTGGTCGTGGGCAACCTCGGCGGCGCCCCCCTGAAGCTGCGCTACCGGGCCAACCACGCGGCGCTGCTCAAGGCCCGCGACACCGAGCGCAAACGGATGCGTGACCAGCGGCTGACGGAGGAGGGCCGCAACCAGGCGGGGCAGCGGATGCACCGCTTCGAGTCGATGCTGCGCCCCGGGCGGCAGATCCTCGCCTTCGACCCGACAGGGCGGGGCCGGGCAGCCGAGGTCTTCGGCGATCTGCGGGACGCACAGCGGGTCTCGGTGGTCGTACCCGGGGTCGACACCGAACTGCTGACCTTCGAGAGGTCGGCACGGCAGTACTCCGCCCCCGTCGGCATGGCCGAGTCGCTGCAGCGGCAGCAGCACAGCGCGCGCCCGGGCGTGCGTACGGCCACCATCGCCTGGGCCGACTACACCGCACCCGCGGGCCTCGGGGTGGACGCGGCCTCCGGCGGGCCGGCCCAGGACGGCGCGGTACGGCTCAACAGACTGC
>NZ_JAGPXJ010000064.1:0-45197 GCF_018070605.1 Streptomyces sp. B15 | reverse complement strand
AACAGGCTGAAGCAGTCCCGGGCAGTCGCCACCCGCTACGACAAGCGCGGATACGTCTTCCTCGGCACCGCCACAGCAGCAGCCCTGTTCATCTGGCTCCGCACATGATCGACCGGACAAGTCCTAGGCGTTCGGTGTGCGCGGGTCCGCGAGCGGTCTGAGCACCTCCAGCCGTACCGCCCCCGCAGCCTTCTCCAGCTCCGCACGGCACTCCTGCGGCGTGTCCGCCACCGCGGTCACCAGCGCGTACCGGCCGGCCACCTGACCGTGCGGCGGCAGCCGGAGCTCCTGCCCCGGCAGTGCGATCGGCAGCGCCTCCGTCACCGACGGCGGCAGCGCCGCCGCGTCGATCCGCACCTGGCGGGCGAGGCAGTCCGCCTCCGGATAGCAGAACCGCACCCCGGCCACCCGGCGGCGCCCGGGGCGGATGTCCGGCTCGGCGCCGCAGGCCACCCGGGCCGCGGTCAGTGCCGCGTCGGTGCCCAGCGCCAGCCGGCCGATGTCCGGGATACGGTCGCCGCCGATCCGGGCGTTGATCTCGACGATCTTCGGGCCGTGCGCGGTCAGCCGCAGCTCGGTGTGGGTCCACCCGGTGGCGAACCCCACCGCCCGGTGCGCCCGCGCCACCACCTCCAGCACCGCCGGATCGCCCTGAAGAGGGTCGGAGCCGTCGACGAGGTGGCCGGTCTCCTCGAAGTACGGCGGGAAACCGCACTGCTTCCGGGCCACGAAGGCAGGCTCCATCCGGCCCCGGAACCAGGCGGCGTCCACGCTGATCTCGGGGCCGTCCAGATACTCCTCGACCAGTACGTCGCCCGGGGCGACCTCCACCGCCCCCGGCGTCCTGGCGCCGCGGGCCAGCCGGAAGCGGCTCGCCAGCCGGTCCGCCGAGGACACCTGCACGACGCCCGTACTGGCGTTGAGCGCGCGCGGTTTGAGGACCAGCGGGTAGCCGACCCGGGCCGCCGCCGCCCGTGCCTGCGGCAGCGAGGTGACCAGCACCGAGCGGGCCTGCGGCACCCCCGCCTCGTCCAGCGCCAGGCGGGTGGCCCGCTTGTCCCGGCAGGCGAGCGCCGCCCGGGAGGTGCTGCCGGGCAGCCCGAGCAGCTCGGCAAGTTCAGCGCTCTGCACGACCCGGGTGTCATCCCAAGTGAGTACACCCTCGACCGCCAGCTGCCGGACAGCCGTCGCCATGGCGGCCACGTCCGAGGTGTCCACCACCGAGTGCCCGGACAGATACGCCGCCTCCCAGGCGGGCGCGCGGTCCGCGAGCAGATGGATGTCGTACTCGGCGGCGACCGAAGCCAGCAGATACTCGCGGTACACCTGCGAACCGGCGCCGACCAGCAGCAGTGTCATGCGGGAACCCCCTCCTCGGACAGCAGCGGGGCGAGTTGGCGCACCGTGCGGTGCAGATACAGCTGCGGCAGCGGGAAGCCGGGCAGCCCGGCCGCCTTCAGCGCAGCCAGCAGCCGCACCCCGAGCAGGGAGTTGCCGCCCAGCGCGAAGAAGTCGTCGTCCAGGCCGATCCGGAAGCCGAAGACCTCTTCCCACACCGCGCGCAGTCGCGACTCGACGTCGTCCCCCGCCGGTTCCTCCGCACTCTCCGACGGTCCGCGCAGCGGGGCCGGCAGCCGTGCGGTGTCCACCTTCCCGTTGGGGGTCAGCGGCAGCGCGGGCAGCGCCGTGACGGTGGACGGCACCATGTGCGCGGGCAGGAAGCGCGCGGTGTGCTGCCGCACCTCTTGCGCGGCGCCGGCCCGGCTGCCGCCGGACCCGTCCGCCCGGAGGACGACGTAGGCGTCCAGCCGGGCCCCGGCCGTATCCCCGCCCTCGCCCAGCCGCAGCACCACGGCCGCAGCCGTCACCGACGGCGCGTCGAGCAACTGGGCGCGGATCTCGTCCAGCTCGATGCGGAAGCCGCGCAGCTTCACCTGGTTGTCCAGCCGCCCCAGGTGCTCCAGCCGCCCGTCCGGCAGCAGCCGGCCCCGGTCACCGCTGCGGTACATCGGCCCCGGCGCGTGCGGGTCCGGCACGAACCGCCGCGCGGTCAGCTCCGGACGGTTGAGGTACTGCCCGGCCACCCCGGCCCCGCCGACGTGGATCTCACCCGGCACGCCGGGTGGCAGCGGACGGCCGTCGGGATCGAGGACGTAGACATGCCAGCCGGGCAGCGGCCGGCCCACCGAGCGCGAACCGGTCAGCGCCGCACCGCGGGTGACGGTCTGCGCGGTCACATGCACGGTGGTCTCGGTGATACCGAACATGTTGACCAGCCGGCAGTCCCGCTCCGGATGCCGGTCCAGCCAGAACCGCAGCGGCCGGGTGTCGAGCGGCTCACCGCCGAAGACGACCAGCCGCAACGAGTCGGTGATCCGGCTCTCCCGGTCGAGCTGCGCCAACTGGGCGAAGGCGCTCGGCGTCTGGTTGAGCACCGTGACCCGTTCCCGGTCCAGCAGCGCGGCGAACTCGGCCGGCTCCCGTGCCGCCCAGTACGGCACCACCACCAGCTTGCCGCCGGTCGTCAGACAGCCCCAGATCTCCCAGACCGAGAAGTCGAACGCACTGGAGTGGAAGAGCGTCCACACGTCCTCCTCGCCGAGCCCGAAGTCCCCCTCGGTGGCGGCGAGCAGGGCGGCGACGTTGCGGTGCGGTACGACGACCCCCTTGGGGCGGCCCGTCGAGCCGGAGGTGTAGATGAGGTAGGCGGCGTCCTCCGGTGACGGCCGGTGCGCCGTGCCGCCGTCCGGGGACGGCTGCGGCTGTCCGCCGCCCGCTCGCAGGCGACCGGGACCGTCGAGCGGGCCGTCGAGTGCCGCAGGGTCCACAAGGCACACCCCGTCCAGCCGCGGGAAGGCGTCCGTGTCCGTGACGACGAGGGGGACTTCGGCGTCCTCGGCGGTGTACGCGAGCCGCTCGGCCGGATACGCGGGGTCCATCGGTACGTAGGCGGCGCCCGCCTTGAGCACCGCGAGCAGCACCACCACCAGGTCGAGTGACCGCTCCAGACAGACGCCCACCCGGTCCCCGGGCCGTACCCCACGGCTGCGCAGCCCGGCGGCGAACCGGTCCGCACGTTGGTCGAGTTGGCGGTAGGTGAGACCTTCTCCCTCGCAGGTGACCGCCGGCCGGTGGGGAGAGCGCTCGGCCCTGCGCCGTACGGCCTGCTCGATCCGTTCGGCGGGTACGTCCAGCGGCCGCCCCAGCCCGCCGAGCCGGGCCAGCGCCAACCGCTGCTCCTCGTCGAAGAGGGGCAGTTCACCCACCGGGGTGTCGGGGGCGGCCGTGACCAGCGCCCGGTGCGCGGTGGCCAGCATGCCGGTGAACCACTCCACCGCCGCGTCGCCGAACGCCGCGTGCCGGTAGGCGCAGCTGCCGCTCAGCACGGTGGAGCCGTCGTCGGTGAGGTGCAGCGACAGCGGGTGGAGGGGGGCGAGGATCGGCCTGACCTCGAACGGTTCGGCCTTCGCTCCCGTCCCGCCGATCGTCTCGGCGGCCGGTGTGACCATCAGCCCGACGGCCGGTGTGCCGCCCGGCGCGGGCTGCGCCCGGCCGACCTGTGCCAGGTACTCCGCCACGGTCTGCGCCGGTGCGGCGGAGAACGCCACCTCGTGCTCGGCGTCCACCCCCAGCTCCACCTCGGACCGACCGGTGCAGCGGGCGAGCACCAGCCCCAGCGCCGCCCGGAGGGTGACCGCGGCCGGTACGTCGCCGTAGGCCTGGACCGTCAAGCGCCGCTGCCCCACCGTCGGGTCGCCGGGGTCGCCGAGTCCCCACTCCGGGGCCGGGTGCCGGTCGAGTCGCGCGAGCGCGGCCCGCAGCCGCTCGTCCCGCTCCGCGGCCGGGCCCCCGGGCCGGGCCGACAGGTCCACCGGCTCGCCCAGCAGGGCACGGGCCAGGTCGTACGGCTCGGCCGCCACCGCCTGGTGGGCGACCACGATCAGCTCCGCCGTTCCGTCGGTGTACCGCAGCAGCACCGCCCGCACCGCCGGCCCGGTGCGCGGGTCGACGGGCCGGGACAGCTCGCGTTCCCGGCGCACCGCGGCGAGCGAGGTGTCGGCGCCGCCGGGGATGTCGTCCACCCACAGCCTGGCGCCGTCCGCCAGCCGTGCCAGCTCGTGGCCCAGCCGTTCGGGGTCCGCCCCGCTGTGCAGGCGCACGGCGAGCGCCTGGCACAGCCTGCCCGTGTCGTTCATCGTCTTCGTCTCCCCGTGATCCCCGTGATTCCTGCAGTCCCCGTGATCCCCGTTGTCGCTCACCGGCTGGTGAACCCGCCGTCCACGGTGACCGTGGAGCCCGTCACCTGGCGCGATGCGTCGGAGCCGAGCCATACGGCTGCCCCGGCCACGTCCTCGGGTTCGATCAGCCGGTTCATCGGCTGCGCCGCCACGAACGTCTCCTCGTGCTCGGCCACCGGCACGTCCAGGGAGCGGGCGATCTCGCTGAGCATCCGCCCCTCGGCCGCGTCGTCGTCCCGTACCGAGCCGGGGCACAGCGCGTTGACCCGTACCCCGAACGGTGCGAAGTCCAGCGCAGCCGACTTGGTCAGCCCGACCAGCGCGTGCTTCGCGGTCACATACCCCGCGAAGTGCCGGTAGCCGACCAGGCCCGCAGTCGAGGCGACGTTGATGACGCTGCCCGCACGCTGATCCGTCATGGCGGTACCCACAGCGCGGATCATCCGCCAGGCGCCCGACACGTCGACGTCGAGCATCAGCTCCCACTCGGCGGGTGTGATGTCGTGCACCGTCTTGCCCGAAGGCGCCGCGACGCCCGCGTTGTTGAGCAGCACGTCGATCCGCCCGAACCGGTCCAGGGCGCCGTCCACCACCGCACGCACGGCGTCCAGATCCCGTACGTCCGCCTCGGCGGTGACCACCACCGAGGTGGCGGACAGCTCCCGGCACAGCTGGGCGGTGTGCGCCAACTGGCCGGTGCTGCCCAGCGGATACGGCACGCCGTCCAGGTCGTGGCCGATGTCGGTGAGCAGCAGATCGGCCCCGGCCCGGGCGTACGCCAGCGCGCACGCCCGGCCGATACCGCGGGCAGCGCCCGTGACCAGCGCCGCTTTGCCCGCGAGGGGTGCCGAGGTGGCCTCGCCCGGCGGGGGAGTGGTGAGCAGCGCGCTCACAGCCCCACCCCCTGCGAGGCCAGCTCCTGATCGAGCAGCCGCACCAGTCCGGCCGGGTCGTCCACCAGATACATATGGCCGCCCGGCAGTTCGACCTGGTCGCAGCCGCCCGAGGTGGCAGCGCGCCACTCGGCCGCCTGCTCGCGGGAGACCAGCTCGTCGTCCTGCCCGCGGATCGAGACGACCGGCACGGTCAACGGCTTGTCGGACGGCGCCAGATAGTTCTCGTGCATCTCCACGTCCGCACGGAGCGGCGGCAGGAGCATCTGCCGCAGCTCCGGGTGCTCCAGCGCGGGGTGGGTGTATCCGGCGAACTCCCGCACCTGCTCCAGGAACTCCTCGTCGGACAGTCCGGTGGCCCGCGTCCCGCGCCGCGTCCAGGGCCCGGGTGATCCGCTGACGAAGAGCTTCACCACCTCGGGGCGGCCCAGCGCGGCGATCCGGTGCGCCATCTCGTACGCCAGCACGGCCCCGAGGCTGTGGCCGAACAGTGCCACGGCCGGCTGACCGGCCAACTGGTCGAGCACCTCGGGCAGCAGTCCGTCCACCGCCGCCGTCACGTCGGTGAACAGCGGCTCACCGAACCGCTCCTCGCGGCCCGGCAGCTGCACCGGGGTGATCGAGACGGTGTCGCTGCCGTACTCCTGGCAGCGGCGGAAGGCGGACGCCCCGGCGCCCGCGAACGGGAAGCACAGCACGGGGATCGGCATGGATACGGGAACCGGCATGTCAGCCCTCCAACTCTGCCGCGGACGCCCACGCCCGCTCGATCAGTTCAGCCGCCTCGGCGGGGTTGCCCCGCACGAAGTAGTGGCCGCCGGAGCCGAGCCGGTGGAAGCCCACCCGCGCCGCCACCCGCTCCCAGCAGCGGTACTCCTCGGCGGCGTGCGCCAGCCCCTTGTCGTCCTCCGCGACGACGACGGTGAACGGCGCCTCGATCCGCCAGCCCGGGTCCTGTTCGGTCAGATCGATGAAGTAGCGGTAGCCACCGCATACGTCGTGCCGGAAGAGACGGCCCATGAACGACGTGTAGCGGCGGTCGAGGCCGTCCAGCTCGCTGTAACCGGTCTCCTCGACCATGTAGCTGACGATGTCGTCGTCGCTCCAGCTCTCGATCATCTCGATCGACTCGCGCATGTCGGCCGCCGTCGGCAGCAGCTTGGAGCCGATGAAGACCTGCCGCAGATCGAACCCGCGCTCCTCCAGCACCCGCGCCAGCTCCACGGTCACTGCGGCGCCACCGCAGTGGCCCCACAGGATCAGCGGCAGATCCGGCAGTTCGGCCGTCCGCTCGATCTGAGCCACCGCCCGCTCCACCGTCTCGGCGACATCGGTGAAGCTGCCCGGCCGGCTCGGGTTGTGGCCCGGCGGTTCGAGCCCGTACACCGCCAGATCCGGTGTGCGCTTGTCCACGGCCTCCGCCATCGGCTTGAAGTTGACCGGATGGCCGCACGGGTACGGCACGCACAGCACCGCGGCCCGGGCGCCCTCGGCGGTGGAGGAGAGCAGCTGCAGCAGTTCCTCGTCCGCGTCGTCCCCCTCCGCTCCGCCGTCCACGAGCGCCGCCAGCTCACCCAGCCGGGGCACACGGGTCAGCTCGGAGAGCGTGACCAGGCCCTCCAGCTCCAGCACGACACGCAGCGCGGACAGCGAGTTGCCGCCCAGCGCGAAGAAGTCGTCCGCCTCGCCGATCTCCTCCTCGGGCAGCTCCAGGACGTGCTGCCAGGCCGTACGGATGCGGGCGACGGTCTGCTGGGACGCCGGCCGGCCGGGCTGCGGCACCGGTGCGGACTGTTCCCCGGCCGAGGCACCGCCGCCCAGCAGGGCCCGGTCCTCGTCCGCCAGCAGCTGATGTGCCGTGTGCGGCGCGTCCGGCTCGCTCGCCATCAGCTCCAGTACGCGCACGAAGTAGCCGCCGATCCGGTCGATCTGCGCCTCGTCGTAGAGATGTGTGTGGTAGTGCAGGCACAGCTGCAGCTCGTCGTCGAGGAAGTCGCGGGAGAACTCCGTACGGAAGGGGAACTCCGTCTCCGAGTCCACCCGCATCTCCAGCAGCGAGAACTCCGGCAGCTGCCGCAGGTTCCGCAGCAGATAGAAGTGGGTGAAGTTGAAGGTGGTGGTGAACAGCTGCCGCTGGGTGGCCAGGTCCTGCTTCATCTGCGCCATCGGGTAGCGGCGGTGCGGCAGCAGCTCCAGCTCCGCTCGGTACACCCGCCGGATCAGCTCGGCCCAGCTGCCGGTGGCCACCTCGACCTGGAACGGCACCGTATTCAGATGCAGCCCGAGTGTCGTCTCCGCTTCCGGCAGTTCGGGCCGGCCGCTGTGCTCGTAGCCGGTCAGCACCGTCTGCCGGCCCGACACCAGGCTGAGCACCTTCATATGGGCGGCCAGCAGGACATCCTTGACCGGCACGGACAGCGCCTCCGCGCTCGCCTCGATGCGCCGGGTCAGCCCCGCGGGCAGTGGTACGTCCCGCAGTACGACGCGGAAGTCGTCGGTGTCGACGGCGTCCGGCTTGTGCGGTACATCGGCCGGCTGCGGGTCCGCCATGACGTCGCGCCAGTACTGTTCGGACCGCTCGGAGCGCAGCGCCTCCCTCTCCAGGCCGACGAAGTTGCGCAGATGGTTGTCGACCGGGCGGCGGGAGGTGTCCTGGCCCTCCCGCACCTGGTGGTACAGCTCGAACAGCTGGGTGTGCAGCAGGGAGATGGACCAGCCGTCCAGCGCCGAGTTGTGCTGGCTGACCGTGTACCGGTACAGCTCGTCCCCGAGCACCTGGATGTGCAGGGTGACCAGGCCGCCGCGCTCCCACTCGAACCGGCGCGCCTTCTCGCGGGCGAGCCACTGCTCGTGCCACGCCTCCTGCGCCGCATGGTCCAGATGGCGCAGATCCTCGATGGTCAGCGGGGGCGGCACCCGGCGGTGCACGATCTGCAGGAACTCGCTGTAGCCGGTCAGGTGGTAGGTGGTCCGCAGGATCGGGTGCCGCAGCGTCAGCAGCCGCACCGCCTCGGTGAAGGCCGCCGCGTCGAAGGCGCCCGTGACCGCGTAGCTGAGCACGTCGTGGTACTGCCCCAGACCACCGGTGACCTCCGTCTGGAAGATCAGCCCGGCCTGCAGCATCGAGAGCGGATAGGCGTCCTCGGCGTCCTCGGGCAGCCGTGCCCTGTCCTGCGGGGAGATCAGCTCGAACGGCTGGAAGGCACCGCGTGCCGCGACGTCCTCCACCGCCGCCGCACCCGGCGCCTGCGCCATCGACGCCACCAACAGCGCGATGGTCTGGTGCTGGAACAGCTGCTGGAAGGTGAAGTCGAGCCCGGCCTCACGGGACTTGGCCAGGACCGAGACGAAGTGGATCGAGTTGCCGCCCAGCGCGAAGAAGTTGTCGTGCACCCCGACCTTCTCCCGGCCCAGCACCTCCCGCCAGATACGCGCCAGCACCTCCTCGGTCCTGTTGCGCGGGGCGACATGTGCCGGTGCCTTCCTGCGGAGCGCGTCCGGGCTGCGCAGCGCCGCCCGGTCCAGCTTGCCGTTGGGGGTGAGCGGCAGCTCGTCCAGCACCCGGATCCTGCCGGGCACCATGTACTCCGGAAGCGCGGCGCGCAGATGCTCCTTCAGCTCCGCCTCGGACGCTCCGGCGGCCCCCGCTCCGCCGGTCGCCCCGGTCACCCCGTCGGTCAGTACGGCGAAGCCGCGCAGCGAGGTCTGCCAGCCGTCGTCGACCGCGACAACTGCCGCGTCCCGTACCCCCGGGTGGGTGCGCAGCCGCTCCTCGATCTCGCCGGGCTCCACGCGGAAGCCGCGCACCTTCACCTGCTCGTCGACCCGGCCGAGGTAGTCGAGGCTGCCGTCGGGCAGCCGGCGGGCCCGGTCGCCGGTGCGGTAGAGCCGTTCCTCACCGGTGGCGGCGCGCACCGCGTCCCCGGTCAGGAACTTCTCCGCGGTCAGTTCCGGCCTGTCGAGGTAGCCCCTCGCCACGCCCACACCGGCGACATGCAGCTCGCCGGGGATGCCCACCGGCGCCTGCCGTCCCTCGCCGTCCAGCACATACAGCCGGACGTTGTCGATCGGCCGGCCGATGGGCAGCCGCGCCCGGCCGGTCAGCCCCTCCACAGGCTGGTGGGTGACGTCCACGGTCGCCTCGGTCGGCCCGTACAGGTTGACGAGCCGGGCGTCGGGGACGAGTGCGCCGAACCGCGCCGCCTGCGCGGGGGCGAGCGCCTCTCCGCTGGCGAAGACCTGCCGCAGGGTGCGGGTGGCCGCTCCACCGCCGAACCGGTCGAGATGGCCCAGGAACATGCCGAGCATCGACGGCACGAAGTGCATGGTGGTCACCCGGTGCCGGTCGATGGCGGCCAGCAGCGCGGCCGGGTCCTTCTCGGCGCCGGGCGTCGGCAGGGCGAGCGCCGCCCCGGTCAACGACCACCAGAACAGCTCCCACACGGACACGTCGAAGGAGATGGACGTCTTCTGCAGAACGACGTCGTCGGCGCCGATCGGGTACGCGCGCTGCATCCACTGCAGCCGGTTGACGGCGCTGCGGTGTTCGACCAGCACGCCTTTGGGACGGCCCGTCGACCCGGAGGTGTAGATGACGTAGGCGGCGTCCCGCGCCCCGCCGGTGTGCTGGAGCGGCTCGGTCGAGGTCGCATACGACGCCGGGTCCTCGATGTCCAGGGCCGGGGTGGCGCCCACCAGTGCGCCGAACCGCCGCTGATGGAGGGCGAGCCGGGCCGCGCTGTCGGTGAGCAGATGATCGATGCGGGCCTGCGGATAGGACGGGTCGACCGGAAGGTAGGCGGCACCGGACTTCAGCACGGCGAGGACGGCGGTCATCATCTCCGTCGACCGCTCGGTCAACAGCGCCACGATCGAGCCCGGGCCGATGCCGCGCTCCCGCAGGGTGCGCGCCAGCTGATTGGCGCGTGCCTCCAGCTCCCCGTAGGTGACGGTGGTGTCCTCGGTCAGCAGCGCGGGCGAGTCCGGGGTGCGGGCGGCCTGTTCGGCGAACAGACCGTGCAGCGTGGCGTCCGCGGCGAAGTCACGCTCGGTCGCGTTGGCCGCCGCGACGGCCTTCTCGTCCGCGGTCGTCCACAGGTCGAGCGTGTCCACCGGCCGGTCGGGCTCGGCCGTCGCCCCGTCCAGAACGAGGGCGTACTGGGCCCCGAGGCTGCGTACGGACTCCTCGGCGAAGCGGTCCGCGGCGTACGCGAGAGTCACCGTCAGCTCGCCGTCGTTCCGGGCGGCGGTGACCATGACGCCGGGCGCGGTGAAACCAGGATCGTGGAAGCCGTCGAGCGCCACTCCGGTGTCGAAGGCATCGGTGCGGCCCAGTTCGGCGGCGAGGGCGGCCACGTCGCACTCCTGGTTGTGCTCGGCCTCCCGTACCGCGTCACCGACCCGGGTCAGCAGTTGACGCAGCGACCCGGTCGGGTCCGTACGCACCAGCAGCGGGCCGCCCGCGGACCGTGCGGCAGCACCCCGCTTCGGCAGCGCGACGGCCACCTCCTCCCGACCTGTACAGCGGCCCAGCAGTGCGGCCAGGGCCGAGGTGAGCACCACGCACAGCATCTCGGGGCGGCTGCGGGTGATCCGGTCCAGACGCTCGGTGAGCGTGCTGCCGAGCGGAACGGTGATGGCGGCGTGCCGGCCCGCACGGTCGGTGGCGTCCGCCGCCGCGGCGCCGTCCGGGCCGGTGCCCGGACGGAAGTCGGGCCAGAATCCGCACGTCTGAGTGAGTGAGCCCAACTGGGATCGCCAGTAGGTGGTCTGCGGTGACGGTGCGAAGGATGCTGCTTGGGATGGGAGCAGAGGCATGGATGTCTCCTGCACTTGTGGTGAGAAGCCGACTCGAAGTACTCGAAGGAGCGGAGCGAGACGTCAGAGATCGAAGTCGAAGTCGGAGGCTGAGGCAGAGGTGGAACCGGGCGCTGTCCGCGCTGCGGTGGAGCGCGCCGCGGTGAGCGCGGGATCGAGCGCGCCGAGTGGCGCGGCAGGATCCGCGACGATCGCGTCCAACAGGGCGATGAAGCGGTCGCGCCAGTTCTCGACCGTGTCGCGGCGCAGCAGCCGGGCGGCGTACTGCCAGGCGACGCGCAGGGTGCCGACGTCCTCATGGATCTGCATGTTGAGGTCGAAAACGGCCTGGCCGGTCTGCTCCAGACGCACCGGCACCCTGGCGCCCTGGAAGTCCACCGTCAGATAGCGCCCGCTGTGCAGGGCGATGAGTGCGTCGAAGACCGGCGTACGGCTGTAGTCGCGCACCGGGGCCGCCAAGGACACCAGGTCCTCGAACGGGAAGTCCTGGTGGGCGAAGGCCTCCTCGGCCGCCTGCGCGATGCGTTGCAGAAAGGTCGCGTAGGGCAGACCGGGCTCGGGCGCCGAACGCAGGCACACGGTGCCGGCGCACATGCCGACCGTCCCCTCCAGCCCGGGAACCGTGCGGCCGGAGACCGGAACACCGAGCGTGACGTCCGCGGCCCCCTTGAGCGCGGCCAGCAACACGCTGTGAGCGGACGCCAGTACGGCGAACAGGGTCACGCCGTGGTCGCGGGCCAGCCCGCGCAGCTGCCGGGTCCGCACCTGGCCCAGATCGAAGGAGACGACATCTCCGTCGAGGGCCCGCAGCGCGGGCCGCGGTGCGTCCGTCGGCAGGTCCGTGGTGTCGAGGGGAGCGGCGAACACACCTTGCCAGTACGGCCGCTGGGCCGCACGCAGCACCGCCCCCTGAGGCCCCGCCAGCCACTGGGCGTAGTCTCGGTACCGGAGTGGGGGAGGTGGCGGTTCCTCGCCCCCGTAGAGCGCGGACAGGTCGGCGAACAGCGGGACGAGGGAGAACCCGTCGACCACGATGTGGTGCAGATCGAGGCGGAGCGTCACCTCGGTGGCGGTTCGATGGATCTCGGCCCGCCACAGCGGGGCCCGTCCCAGATCGAAGGGGCGGACGAAGTCCGGCAGCGGCCCCGGTGGCCCCTCGGTCACCCGTACCGGAACGTCGACGGTGGGCTCGACGCGCTGCCTGATCTCACCTCCGTCGGCGACGAAGCGGGTCCGCAGCGCGTCGTGCCGCCCGGCCAACCGCCGCAGCGCCGCGGCCAGCCGTTGCGGGTCGGTGTCGGCGGGCAGCCCGAGCGTCACCGGCACGTTGTAGTGCACCGCCCGCTCGTTCTTGACCTGTTCGAAGTAGAGCTGCCGCTGCTGCGGAGCGAGCGGATACGTCTCCTGCCGCGGAGCGCGCGGTATCCGCGGAACCGGGCGGGCCGCGGAGTCGTGCAGCAGTGCGGCGAGCCGGGCCGGGGTGCCGCAGCGCAGTACGGCGCTGACCGGGCAGGCGCGGCCGAGCCGCTCTCGCGCACCGGCGGCCAGCAGCGTCGCCGTGAGCGAGTCCGCGCCGAGGTCCCGCAGGTCGTGGGAGGTTCCGATGCCGCTGATGCCCAGCGCGGCCTCGGCCAGTTCCACCAGGACGCGTTCGGTCTCGTCGACGGGCGATACGTAGGCGGTCCCGGCCAGCAGATGGGATCCGTCGGGGTCGGGCAGCAGGGCCCGGTCCACCTTGCCGTTGGGATTGAGGGGGAGCTCGGGCAACGGCACCAGGTAGGAGGGGACCATGTGTCCGGGGAGCGTTGTGGCGAGCAGGGCCCGCAGCTTCTCCGGCGCCGGTGGTTGCTGCCCGGCCTTCCCCGTGTAGTAGCCGTACAGACAGGTGTCGCTGCGCCCCGGGCGGGTCCTGGCCGTCACGATCGCCTCGGCCACCTCCGGGTGTGTGAGCATGACGCTCTCGACCTCGGCCGGCTCCACCCGGAAGCCGCGCACCTTGACCTGGTGGTCACGTCGGCCCAGGAACTCCAGGACCCCGTCGGAGCGCCGGCGCGCCAGGTCGCCGCTGCGGTAGAGGCGGTGGCCGCCCGGGGTGAACGGGTCTTCGACGAAACGTTCCGCCGTCAGTTCGGGCCGCCCCAGATAGCCGCGTGCGACCCCGTCCCCGCCCAGGTACAACTCACCGGGTACCCCCACCGGGCACGGCTGCCCGGCCTCGTCCAGCACATATGCGGTGGAGTTGGCGATCGGCCGTCCGATCGGGATACGCCCCAGGTCGGCGCGGGAGAGCCGGTGCGTGACCGAGAAGGTGGTGTTCTCCGTGGGGCCGTAGCCGTTGACCAGCACCAGCTCGGGGCAGGCGGCCATCGCCTTCGCCAGATGGGCGGCGGACAGGGCGTCCCCGCCGACGACGAGCTCCCGCAGCGGGCGGAGTGCGGCCGGATCCTGCTCCACGAGCTGATTGAACAGCGGCGAGGTCAGCCACAGCGTGGTGACACCCTGCTCCGCCAGCTCCCGGCCCAGCGAGCCCGCGTCCAGCACCGTGTCGCTGTCGGTCAGATGAACCCGCCCGCCGTTCAGCAGTGGCCCCCACAACTCGAACGTGCTGGCGTCGAAGGCGAGGGAGCCGGTCGGCATGACGATCATGTCCGGGCCGAAGCGCACATAGTCCGCGCCCCGTACCAGCCGCACCACATTGCGGTGGGTCACCTCGACGCCCTTGGGCCGCCCGGTCGTCCCGGAGGTGTAGCAGACGTAGGCCAGGTCCTGTGCCGCGGAGTCGGCCGCGACGGGCAACGGCTGCCCCGGCCCTGCGGCCTCGTCCTGCGGGGCGAGGACCTTCCCCGCGAAGGCGAACGGCACCGGCAGGCCGGCGGAGGCGACAAGGACGCGGACGGCGGAGTCGGCGAGCAGCCACTCGGTGCGCTCCGCCGGATACCCGGTGTCCAGCGGCAGGTAGGCGCAGCCCGCCTTGAGGATGCCGAGCGCACCGACCAGCAGCTCCGGGGCGCGTCCCGTGTGCAGCCCGATCCGGTCCCCGGGCCGCGCTCCCGCCGCCCGCAGCGCGTACGCCAACCGGTCGCTGTGCGTATCGAGTTCCGCGTAGCTCAAGGTACGGTCCCGCCAGGTGACCGCGGCCGCCGCCGGGGCGCGCCGCGCCTGTTCCCGGAAGAGCTCGTGCACGGTGGCGGCGGAGGGGTACGGCCGAGCGGTGTCGTTGAACGTCCGCAGGACCAGTTCCCGCTCCCCCTCGTCCAGCAGTTCCACCTCCCGTACGGCGGTGCGCGGCCGGTCCGCCAGGCAGCGCAGCACCCGCCGGAGATGGCGGCCGAAGCGCTCGGCGGTCTCCCGGGTGAAGAGCGAGGCGCGGTAGCCGAGCAGCAGATCCGCACCGTCCCGGGTGAGGGAGAGCTCGTACGGCGCGGTGTCCGGCCCCTCGTCCGGCAGGGCACCGTCCGCGAACCGTACCGCTGTGGCGCTTCCCGGGCCGCGTGGGACGGGTGCGGCCCCAGCAACTTCCGTGGCGAGCGCGGCGACCTGTTCGTGCCCGGTGACCTCGACGGTGAGTGCGCAGGCGCCGCCGATGGCCGGGTCGAGGTCCACCTTCAGCCGCCGCTGCCCGGTCCAGCGGTGCAGCACGATGACGAAGGCGGCCAGGGCGGTGGGGGCATCGGCGCCGGTCAGCCGCACGCGGGCCCAGGGGCCACGGGCCGCCTCCCGGGTGCGGGGATGATCGGTGACGAGCAGCACCGCGTCGCCGTTGGTGGCGGGTGCCGCGTCAGGAGGCCGCGGGGACGGTGCCTGCGTCGTCGGGGTCGGAGTCCCGCTGTGCTCGCTGGTCATCGGCTGCTGTCACCTCCAGTCTGAAGGGCGTGTTGCGGAAGAGCACGACCGTCAGCACACCGGGTGCGGTGGCCAGGGCGGCGACGACGAAGATGAGCCCCGTGTAGTGGCTGCCGCTCAGCAGCACACCGCCCAGCGCCGAACCCGCGGGCAGCGCACCGGCCATGACCGTGCGCATCAGCGTCATCGCGCGGCCCCGCATCTCGTTGGGCACCCTGGTCATCCGGACGACTCCGCCGAGCACCGTCATCGGCGCCGAGAGGATGCCGTTGAGCGCGAGGCCGAGCAGGATCCACGGCAGCGCGGTCGGGATGAGCAGGAACAGCACGGCCCCGGAGAGCAGTTGCAGCACCCCGATGCGCAGCATCTGTCTCTCGGACGTCTCCACGGCGCCGGAGACCAGGGAGCCGATCAGCTCGCCGGCCGCCATCACCGCGAGCATCAGGCCGAGCACTCCGGGCCCGCTGCCGAACTCGAACTTGGTCAGCCAGGGGATCGCCACCACCAGCGCCCCCGCCGAGACGTTGAAGGCGCCGAACGACAAGGTGAGCACCAGCAGGAAGCGGTCCCGCACGATGAGCAGGAAGACCGGTGTCCAGCCCGGCTTCCGCTGCGGCGACCCCGCCTCGCCGGACGGTTCGGGCCGGGCCAGCGGTGCCTTGATCCGGCTGATCAGGAAGGCGAAGAGCAGATAGGTGGCGGCGTCGAGCACCAGCACGTTGGGCGCGCCGAACAGGGCGATGAGTCCCGCGCCGATGGGCGGTCCCAGGACGTTGGCCGCTCCCATCGCGGTGGCCTCCAGGCCGGATGCCGCCTGGAGCTTGTCCGCGGGTACGAGTTCCGGCAGCACGGCGGGGGTCCCGGCGAGCGGGATGATCTTCAGCAGGCCGTAGACCAGGGCGACCACGTACAGATGCCAGGCCTCCAGCACACCGGCCACGGCCAGCACCGGAATGAGGGCGACCACGGCGCCGCGGAAGACCGAGTCGTAGATGAAGAGCTTGCGCCGGGAGAACCGGTCGAGCAGGGGGCCGACGATGGCGCCGCCCGCGATCACCGGAAGTGTGAGGCAGACGCCCAGTACCCCGAGGCCGGCGGCGCCCGCCTTTTCGAGAGTGATCCAGGCGAGGGCCGCGTAGGTGGCGCCGTCGCCGAGGAGGTTGAGCACCAGGGCCGACCACAGGAGCCGATAGTCCCCGATACGTAAAATGCTCAGATACGCTTTCACGTCCACACCGTTCAGTAGGCCGAAAAGGCGGAAGAGGCAGCCGGGCAGGCGTGCGGTGCACGTCGGTACCGGCAGGTGGGTGTGCGAAAGAAGGCGCCGGGCAGGACCTGGCCGCACGTGTGAGCAGCCGTGCGGACGTGGTCAGTGCTTCTGCGGCGTTACGGGAATGAGCTGTCGCCCCGTGTATTTCCGGCTTGACGGGGGCCGGAATTCCCCATGGCTGTGCCGCCCAAGATTCCCCCGTGAAGATCCCCCGTGATGCAGCGCCCCGCCGTCGGCGGTGCGCTTTGACGGCATGCTTTCTAACAGCTCGCTCGGAACCCGGTCAAGCAATCTCTTCTACGGAAAAATGTCTTCTTCCAGACTTGTGATCAAAGGAGGTTTTGTGAACGAGCAGGTGAGAAGAGGTGAATGAAAGATCGACCGGGGCTCGGAGGTGATCCGTCCACGCGCGGACGACTCCGGGAGTCCGCATGGCTCGACGGCAGCACGGACCGACCCGGGAGGGCGGCGGCGGAAGCGGGGCCGGCCGGGGGAGGGGAAGGAAGGTGAAGGGGGGGGGGGGGGGGGGGGGGGGCGGGGACGGCTCAGTAGTCGCTGAGCAACTTCTCCAGGAACGCCGCGGTCCTGGCCGGGGGCTCGGCCATCGCGCACAGCCGGTCCATGACCACCAGATAGCCCTCGACCTCGTCACGCTTCTCCAAGTAGAGGGACGAGGTGAGTTGTTCGAGGTAGACGATGTCCGGGAGGTCGGGCTCCAGGAAGCGCAGAATGGTCACCGGGCCGCCGGCGGCGGCGAGTCCGCCCATGCTGAACGGCGCGATCTGCAGTGTGATGTTGGGCTGCCGAGCGGCCTCGATGAGGTGTTCGAGCTGGGCGCGCATCACCTGCCGGGATCCCAGCGGGCGGCGCAGCGCCGCCTCGTCCATCACGGCCCACAGACGGGGCGAGTGCGGCTTGTCGAGAATCGACTGCCGCTCCATGCGCAGTTCGATCCGGCGCTCACTGCGCCTGCTGTCGTCCCGCGGATGGCCGAGCCTGATGACCTCGCGGGCGTAGTCGCGGGTCTGCAGCAGGCCGGGGACGAACTGCACCTCGTAGGTGCGGATCATCGCGGCGGCCTCCTCCAGGCCGAGCAGCCGGTCGAACCACGGCGACATCACATCGCTGTACTTCTGCCACCACCCCGGCGAGCCGGCGTGCCGGGCCAGCTCCAGATACTCCTCGCGTTCCTCCCGGTCCCAGACCTCGTACAGCGTCAGCAGGTCTGCCACGTCGCGCTCCTTGCAGCCGACGCGGCCCAGCTCCAGGCGGCTGATCTTGGCGTGCGAACCGCGGATCGCCTCGCCCGCCGCTTCACGGGAGATGCCCCGCTCCTCGCGCAGCCGGCGCAGTTGGGTGCCCAGGACGATGCGCAGGATCGTGGGTCCACCCCGGGGGTGGTCCTGGATGCGTCCGGGCGACGCCTCGCGTCGCGGCTGTGCTCCCATCACGTCCGCCTTGCTTCCCTGAGTGACTGTACGGATGCTCAGTGTCCCACTCCGCCAACTGAGCGTACAGCCATACCGGTTACGCGACCGGATTTCGAGCCTTCGTGGCGTGGACGTGCTCGGGTCTCTTCGGCGGCGTCGTGCCGGGCGCGCCCGCCGTACGCGCGTACCGCGCCGTCGCTCCCGTACCGGGGGCTTTGTACGTGAACCGCCGCCACACGTCCGTGTCGTGCGGCGGCGGTGCCCGTGGTGGTGTTCAGTTGTGGGACCTGCCGCCCGGCCGTGGCCGACCGCGTGCAGGCGGGTGGTGGGTGGGGCGCTAGGCGTCGAGCAGGTCGTCGAAGTCGCCGTCCTTGGCGCCCTGGACGAAGGCCGCGATCTCGGCGGGCGTGTAGACCAGGGCGGGGCCCGACGGGAAGCGGGAGTTGCGGACGGCGACTCCCTGGCCGGGAAGAGTGGCGACCTCGACACAGTTGCCGTTCGGGTTGCTGCGGCGGCTCTTGCGCCAGACCGCGCCTTCGATCTTCGTGGCCTCGATGCCGTTCTCGATCTGCATGTACGTCTCTCCCTACGTCACTTGCGTTCCCCCGTGGGCGGTTGCGACGTCTGGAAGCGTCTCATAGCCGAGCGTGCTTGCAGATGTACTTGCAGATGTACTTGCAGAAGTAAGTACGGAACCGCGACAATGCCCGTCGTACTCCACTCCGGAGCCCCAGCAGATGGGCTCAACTCCACGACTCGACAGCGGAGTTCACACACCCCGTCCGTCTACAGGAGTCCCAGTGACCACACCAGGCGCCGAATTCCCCGCCCCTGCGGACCCGGTGGACGACGGCCTCAGTTGCGACCACCCCCTCACCCGGCTGCTCCTCCTCCTGGAGATCGCCGATCAGCCGGACTGGCTCCGCGATCTGGCCGCACCCGCCCGCACGCCCGCCGCCCTCTCAGCTTCGCAGGGCCTCGGGTAGCTCGGCCGCGTACAGGATCTCCAGCCGCGACACCGCGCGGGTGAGCGCCACATAGAGGCGCTGCGGTCCGCGCGGCCCGCCCGCCGCTATCTCCGCGGGCTCCACCAGGACGACGTGGTCGTACTCCAGGCCCTTGGCCGACTCGGCGTCCACCACGGTCACCCGCTCACCCTCCTGCTCGGCGCCGGGCGTCCCGGCCGCGATCCCGTTCGCCGCCAGCGCTCGGCGCACGGCCCCGACCCGCGCCCCGTCGGCGATCACCCCGACCGAGCCCTCCCTCCCGAGCGCGGCAGCGACCCGCTCCGCCACGGCGCCGGTCGGCCCGTCCGTCCCCGGCACCCGCAGCGTCCTCAGCTCCCCGCCCGTGCGCAGCGACCGCGCCGGCGGGACGTCCACCGGAAGCGAGTCCAGCAACCGGTTGGCCGCCGCGAGCAGTTCGGACGGCACTCGGAAGCCCGTGGTCAGCGGGGCGACCGTCGCCTCGGGAACCCCCAGGTGCGCCAGCTGCTCCGGCCAGTCGTGGGCCGCCCACGGGGTGGTGCCCTGCGCCAGGTCGCCCAGCACGGTCAGCGAGCCGAAGCGGCTGCGGCGCGCCAGGACCCTGCACTGCATGGGGGAGAGGTCCTGTGCCTCGTCCACCACCACATGCCCGTAGCTCTCCCCGGGGTGGGCGATCAGGCCCGCCACCTCGTCCAGCAGCAGCAGATCCGCCTGCGACCAGCGTGCCGTCCGGGGTGATCGGGGGCGGCGGCCCTGCCACAGCAGCGCCCGCTGTTCGTCCTCGGTCAGCAGTCCGTCGGCGGCCTCGGCCAACGTCCGCGCCTCACCCAGCAGTCCGGCCACCACCTCCTCGGCCTTCACCCTCGGCCAGACGGAGTCCACGAAACCGGAGAGCGCCTTGACCCTGCCCATCCGGCGCAGCCACTCGCCCCCGGGCGGCCCGGCGCGGCGCTCGGCCTGGTCGCGCAGCAGCGCCACGGTACGCGCCCGTACCCGCTCCCGGCCGACCTCGTACGGCGGCTGCTGCGCCAGCGTCTCCTCGACCACGGCGCGCAGATCGTCCTCGTCCAGCCGCCAGCGGTAGGAGCCGTCGGGCACCGCCACCGGGCCGTCCGGCAGCCGTACGCGCGCGTAGAGGGCGCGCCGCAGTACAGCCGCCATACGCGCGCTGTGCTTGAGTTCCACCGCCTCCGGGTCGTCCTCGGCCCGCACCGGATGGCCGGGCAGCAGATCCCGTACGGTGCACTGCCGCACCCCCACCTCGCCCAGGGCCGGCAGCACGGCCGAAATGTAGCCGAGGAACGCCGTGTTGGGGCCGACGACGAGCATGCCGCCGCGCTCGATGCGGCGAGGGTAGGTGTACAGGAGATAGGCCGCGCGGTGCAGCCCGACGGCGGTCTTCCCGGTGCCGGGCGCGCCCTGGACGCACATCGAGCCGTCGGGGCCCGAGCGCACCAGGTCGTCCTGTTCGGGCTGGATGGTGGCGACGATGTCGCGCATCGGCCCTACCCGGGGGCGTTCGATCTCGCCGGCGACGATGCGGGAGGCGAGGGCCGATCCGGCGGCCGAGGCCCCGGCCGGTGACTCACGGGCCCCCGCCGGCCCCTCGCCCCCCGGCCTCCTGTCCTCCAGCCTCTCGTCCTCCAGCCCCGTCAGATCCTCGGCGGTGCCGGCGCCGTTCGGCGACCAGCCGAACCGCCGCCGGGAGCGGACGCCCTGCGGCTGCCGTGCGGTCGCCTGGTAGAAGGCGCGGGAGACGGGGGCCCGCCAGTCCAGCACCAGCGGCGGCGCCGAAGGGTGCTCGCTGACGCGGCGGCGGCCGATGTAGTAGCGCTGGCCGCGGTGCTCGCCGGCCTCCTCGCCGCCGCGTCCCCCGTCGCTGAAGTCGAGCCGGCCGAAGAAGGGCGGCCCCTCCGGCTCTTCTCGTACCTCCTTGGCCCGGCTGCGCAGATAGCGGCCCAGCGCCTCCGCGCTCGCCCCGTCGCCCGCGACGCCCTCGCCCGCCGCCTCCCCGGTGTGCTGACCGGTCAGCACACCGGCGCCCTCCAGCACCCGGTGCTGTGCCGCGGCGTTCGTACGGTCGAGCGTGGCGCGGCACCGGTCGGCGTGGGCGCGCTCGGCGGCCAGTTCGGCCCGGAGGGCTTCCTCTTGGGCGGTGTGGTCCCCGGACATGGGGCGGTGCTCCTCTTCGTCCTCGTTCCGGCTGGGTGGGTCGGCTGTGTGCGGTGCGCGTCAGGCGAACGGCGTCAGCCCGGTGCGCAGCAGTGCGAAGGCGTGCCGGGCGTCGCGGCAGGCCGACTCGTGCATGCTGTCGGCGCTCGCCCCCTGGGCGACGCGGTGCCAGTTGGCCGTGGCGAGGACCCGCTGGCAGGTCACGATCTGACCGGCCGCCAGCCGTGCCGTCAGGGTGGGCTGCGCCGTCGCGGCGCGGGGTGCGCCCGCGTCGGCTGCCGCCCCCACGGTGCTCTCGGTGCCCTCGGTCGGCTCGGTCCGCCCGTCGAGCCCTTTGGCCAGCTCGGCCGCCAGGGCCTCCTCGGAGCGGGCGGTGTAGGAGTGCAGCCGGGCCACCAGGGTCGGGGTGCCGTACAGCAGCCGGTGGAAGGCGAGCACTTCCGGCTCGTCGCACAGCCCGGTGACCGGATCGCGGGCCTCCAACCCGGCCAGGAAGTGCTGCTCCAGCGCGGTGAGGGGGGAGACGCCCGCTCCGCGCCGCGCCACCACGCGGGCCGCCTCGTCCTCGTGGTCCGCGAAGCGGTGGAGGGCCATGTCCTCCTTGGCGGGGAAGTAGCGGAAGAGCGTCGGTTTGGAGACCTCGGCGGCCGCCGCGATCTCGGAGACGGAGACCGCGTCGAAGCCCTTCCGCAGGAACAGGGCGACGGCCGCGTCGGAGATCGCCTGGTAGGTGCGTTGCCGCTTGCGCTCGCGCAGCCCGATGGGGTGGTCGCTCATGCGGCGACCGTACCAGAGAAAATGTAACTCGGTTAAATTTGTGTCTGAGTTGTGTTCAGGGGTGGCTCTGGGAGGTTGCCGGGGAGGCTGTCCCGGGAGGTCGCCGGGAGGGGCGGGCGCGGCTGTTTGCGGCGGGCGCACGGCGGCAGCCCACACGGCGGGCGCAGCTTCTACCGCATCTGTCCCGTGTGCACCACACTGGCGGTGTACCCGCACATCGAGGCGAGGACGCGAGGAGAGGACGGACATGTCGGAGACCAGCGAGCCCCCCGCGGGGACCCCCGCCCCCGCCCCCGAGCCCGGCCGTGTGGTGGTCGGCGTCGACGGTTCCACGCACTCCTTCCGCGCCCTGGACCGGGCCGCCGACGAGGCCTACCGCAGGGGCGCCGAGCTGGAGGTGCTGTGCGGCGGGGCCTCGGCCCGGCGCGGTGCCTACCCGGAGACGGAGGCGGACAGGGAGCGGCTTCGGCAGGCCACCGGTCAGGTCGCGGCCGAGGCCGCCGAGCGGGCCCGTAAGCGCACACCCGGGCTGACCGTCGTGGCGACCGGCGTGAGCGAACCGGCGGCCGACGCGCTGGTGCACCGCAGCCGCACCGCTCAGTTGACCGTCGTCGGTACCCGCGGGCACGGCGGCTTCCGCGGGTTGCTGCTCGGCTCGGTCAGCCTGCGGCTGGCGGCGCATGCGGCGGGACCGCTGATGGTCGTACGCGGCGAGATGCCCGAGCCCGGTGCGACGCCGGGGGAGACGGTCGTCGGGCTGAAGTGGGAAGGCGCGACGCAGCCGGTCGAGTTCGGCTTCCGGACGGCCGAGCGCTCCGGTTCGCCGCTGTGGGTGGTGCACTGCTGGATCTACCCGATGCTGCCCGGTGTGGCGCTGCGGCTGTCACCCAAGGAGCCCTCGACGGAGACGAGGCGCGCCGAGCAGTTCGTGGAGGACACGCTGCGGCCCTTCCGGGAGCGCTATCCGAACGTTCGGCTGGGCGCCGAACAGCACCAGGGCCAGGCGGCCGAGCATCTGATCAAGCTGAGCGAGGGTGCCGACATGGTGGTGCTGGGGGTACGGCGCCAGCAGCGGCGACTCGGCCTCCAGCTGGGCCCGGTGGTGCACGCGGTCCTGCAGCACGCCAAGTGCTCGGTGGTGCTGGTGCCCGGGTCCTGACCGCCTGCTTCCGGCCCCCTTGGAGGATCACCCGACTCCGAGGGGGCCGATCGTGTGACTCTGTACGATAGAGGGCGTCTTGCAACGCGCGTAGAGTCCCCGCAGTCTCCCCGGTGACGGCCGGAGACACCAGGTCACGACCCTGCAACGACGCACGTCGCACCAGAGAACCACGCACGGAGCCCTACCCATGGCAGTCTCCCCCGGCGTATCCCACGCCGACGGCGCCGCCCCGGCGCACTCCTCCGCCCCCACGTCTGACTCCGCCACGCCGGCGAGCGCCGTGATCGACGAGACCGTCGAGAGCCGCGGCATCGAGCCCGTACCCGATCACGAGCGGCGGGGCCGGGTCCGCGAGCTGTTCCCCACCTGGGTGGCCGCCAACATCAGCGTCCTGCTGCTCACCATGGGCGCCGGGCTGGTCGTCTTCAACGGCCTCAACTTCTGGCAGGTGCTGCTCGCGGCCTCCGTCGCCGGTGGCGTCTCCTTCGGCCTGGTCGGGCTGCTGTCGGTGTCCGGCAAGTGGGGCGGCGCGCCCGGCGCCATGCTCTCCCGGGCCACCTTCGGCGTGCGGGGCAACTACTTCCCCGGCATGATTCTGTGGGTCGCGCGCTTCGGCTGGGAGACGATCAACGCCGTCACCGGCGCCTACGCCGTCCTCACGGTGCTCCGGCTGCTCTTCGGGATCGAGAGCAGCACCCCGCTCATCGTCGTCACCCTGCTGCTGTTCGTCGGGGTGACGTTCCTGGTCAGCGGCATGGGCCGGAAGGTCCTCAACCTCTGCAACACCTGGTCGACCTACTTCTTCGGGCTCTTCACCGTCCTTGTGCTGGGCTACCTGGTCACCACCATCGACTGGGCGGAGGTCTTCTCCCGGCCCGCGGGCGGCACCGCCATGCTCATCGCGGGCATCGGCACCATCGCGGCCGGCGGTATCAGCTGGATCCCCACGGGCCCCGACTTCGCCCGCTATCTGCCGCACAGCGCCGAAGGACGGAAGATCTTCGGCACCACCGTCTCGGGCGCGCTGCTGGTACTGGTGCCGATGGTGCTGATGGGCGGCGTGATGTCGGTGAAGGAGCCGGCGCTCGCCAAGACCGACGACCCCGTCTCCTTCCTCGGTGAGGCGCTGCCGATGTGGCTGGCCGTGCCGTATCTGGTGATCGCCGTGATCGGGATGGTGCTGATCAACAGCCTCTCGATGTACTCGGCGGGCTTCACCGCGCAGACCATGGGCGTGAAGCTGCCCCGCGCCTGGGCCGTCAGCGTCAACGCGGTCATCAGCCTGGTCGGCGGACTGCTGCTGATGCTGGTGGCCAAGAGCTTCTACGGCTCGTTCATCTCCTTCCTCTCGCTGCTCGCCGTCTCCTTCTCCGCCTGGGTCGGCGTCTACGGGGTCGACATGCTGCGGCGCCGCGACCGGGCCGTCCGCTACGACCCCGCCGGGCTGCTCGACACCTCCCGCACCAGCCGCTACTGGTACGTCGGCGGCTACTGCTGGCAGGCCATGACGGCCTGGGGCATCGCCCTGCTGCTGGGGCTCGCCTTCACCACCTGCGACTGGTTCACCGGCCCCCTCCACTCCACCTGGATCGGCGAGAACGGGCTGGGCTGGGCCGCCACCGCGCTGCTGGCCGCACTGCTGTTCGCGGTGCTCCCCGCGCCCCGCGAGGGGGAGGCGTCCGCGCCGGTTCCCGCACCCCGCCAGGAGGACGCCCCGGACGAGCAGGCCGCCCAGGACGAGCAGGCCGCGCGGGCACAGCGCGGCTGAGCGGCTCCGGCGGACACACCGCCGGGCTCGTGCGGGCGAGGAGTCGGCACGGTCCCGGCGGTGTGTGCGTGAATGGACCCCGGCACAGCGGAAACCCCGGCTGACGGACAACGCCCGACAGCCGCCCCGAGAGAGCCGAGGTCCCACAGTGAGCAGCGCACACGTCCCCACCGTCCTGCTGAACAGCGGCGCGGAGATGCCGCAGCTCGGATTCGGTGTGTACCAGGTGCCCGACGACGAGGCGGCTGCCACCGTCTCCGCCGCGCTGGAGGCGGGATACCGCAGCATCGACACCGCGGCGCTCTACGGCAACGAGGGCGGCACCGGCAAGGCCCTGCGCGAGTCCGGCATCCCCCGCGAGGAGCTGTTCGTCACCACCAAGCTGTGGAACACCGACCAGGGCCACGACACGGCGCTGCGCGCCTTCGACGACTCCCTGGAGCGGCTCGGTCTCGACTACGTCGACCTCTATCTCATCCACTGGCCGGCGCCGGCCAGGGAGCTGTATGTGCAGACCTGGCGGGCGCTGACCGAGATCCACGACAGCGGCCGGGCCAGGACCATCGGCGTCTCCAACTTCGAGACCGATCACCTCCAGCGGCTCTTCGACGAGACCGGTGTGGTGCCCGCCGTCAACCAGATCGAGCTGCACCCCCGCCTCCAGCAGCCGGAACTGCGGAGCTTCGACGCGGAGCACGGCATCGTCACCGAGGCGTGGTCCCCGCTCGGCCGCGGCAACGGTGTCCTGGACGATCCCGTGGTCCGCAAGGCCGCCGCCAAGCACGGCAGGACCCCGGCTCAGGTGGTGCTGCGCTGGCACATCCAGCTCGGCAACGTCGTCATCCCCAAGTCCGTCACCCCGTCCCGGATCAAGGAGAACATCGACGTCTTCGACTTCGAGCTGGACGGCGAGGACCTGCGGGAGATCCAGCGCCTGGAGACCGGCACCCGCGTCGGCCCTGACCCCCGCACCCTGAACTGACCATGGCCCGGGACAGCGCGTGTGTCTTCTGCCGGATCGTCGACGGCACGGAGCCCGCCCACCGAGTCCACGAGAACGAGGCCGTCGTCGCCTTCCTCGACCAGCGGCCCCTCTTCCCGGGCCACACCCTCGTGGTGCCCCGCGGCCATGTGGAGACCCTGACCGATCTGCCCGAGGAGTCGGTCGGCCCGTACTTCACCGCCGTACGCCGGGTCACCGACGCGGTCGAGCGGGCCATGGCGGCCGACGGCTCGTTCGTCGCGGGCAACAACCGCGTCAGCCAGTCCGTGCCCCATCTGCACATGCACGTGGTGCCGCGCAGACGCAAGGACGGTCTGCGCGGCTTCTTCTGGCCGCGCGGCCGGTACGCCGACGAGTCGGAGGCCGAGCAGATCGCCGAGCGCATCCGCGCGCAGCTGTGACCACGAGACGGACGATCCACCCGGGGCAGGACAGGGGCGCGCAGGCCGGGCAGGACGGGCCGGTCTAAGATCTTTCGGTGCAGCTCTTCCCACCGCCGCGGATACCGGCGAACGAACTGAGGCCCGGCCGTCATTGGTATGTCACAGCGGCTGCGATCGCCGTCGTGCTGATCGGGCTGGGCGTGGCCATCGGTGTGTACCAGGTCAACAGTGCGATCGACGCGGTCGACACCGACAACCAGTTCGCCAACGGCGACACCGTCACCCTGAGGCTCGAACCGGAGGGCGAGAAGACGATCTGGGTCAAGTACCCGGGCCGGTCGCCCGGCCCGGAGTGCGACATCACCGGGCCGGGCGCCCCGAGTCTCGCCGACCCGGGAATCGACCTGTTCCTCACCCGTGACGAGACCTGGACGGCGCTCTACACCGTTGACGTGTCGCGGGCAGGCGACTACGCGGTCACCTGCTCCTCCCAAGCGCTCTCCCGGTACGCCGTCGGGGACTCCGGAGGCCTTGTCGCGTTGGCGGGCGGGCTGATGCTGGTCCTCCCGCTCCCCGTTCTGGGGGTCGGCCTCTGCCTCGCCATCGTCGTCGTCACCGCCGTCCGCCGCAGCGGCCACCGCAAGAGGCTGCTCGCCGAACGCCACGGCTCCTCGAAGAGCACGACCGCGGCTGCCGTGACTGATCGAGGGCCCGTCTGACGGTCACTGGGGCAGCAGGGCCGTGACCGCCGCCACCGTGTCGGCCTCCTGCGCACGCTTGTCGTCCCGGTAGCGCACCACCCGCGCGAACCGCAGGGTCACACCCTCCGGATAGCGGGTGGAGCGCTGCACCCCGTCGAAGGCGATCTCCACCACCAGTTCGGGGGCGACCACCACCCCCCAGGACTTCTCCTCGACGGCCAGTTCCCGCAGCCGCTCGGTCTGCCAGGCCAGCAACACGTCGGTCAGCCCCTTGAACGTCTTGCCCAGCATCGCGAAGGTGCCGTCCTCGCGCCGCGCTCCCAGATGCAGATTCGACAGCTTTCCCGCGCGCCGTCCGTGCCCCCACTCCGCGCCGAGCACCACCAGATCGAGGGTGTGCACCGGTTTGACCTTCAGCCAGGAAGCCCCGCGCCGCCCCGCCGAGTACTGCGAGTCGAGCGCCTTGACGACCACTCCCTCATGGCCGCGCGCCAGCACCTCCTCCGCGAACGCGCGGGCCGCGACACGCGTCGGCCCGTCCGCCGGATCGGGCACCGGCACCCGGCGCACCCGCAGCTCCTCGGGCAGTACCCGGGCGAGCGCGGCGTGCCGTTCCACGAACGGCCGGTCGAGCAGGTCCTCGCCGTCCAGATACAGCACGTCGAAGAAGACCGGATGCAGCGGCAGCTCGCTGCTGGCCCCCGCCACGTCCAGCCGGGAGGCGACACGTCCCGAGACCTCCTGGAACGGCCGGGGCCAGCCGTCCTCCTTGAGGGCGATCACCTCCCCGTCCAGCACCAGCTGTGCTGCGTCGGTCCTGCGGGCGATCTCGGCCGCCTCCGGCAGCCGGTCGGTGATCTCGTCCAGCGTCCTGGTGTAGACGCGCACCTGCTCGCCGTCCTTGTGCACCTGCACCCGGATGCCGTCCAGCTTCTCCTCGACGGCACACGGGCCCAGTTTGTCCAGCGCCTCGTCCACGTCCTTGGCGGTGTGCGCCAGCATCGGCAGCACCGGCCTGCCCACCTGCAGCCGGAAGAGGGCCAGTGCGTCCGGCCCTTGGGCCAGCAGCGCCTGGGCGACGCTGCCGAGCGACCCGCCGAGCATCACCGCCCGCCGCACCTCGCCCGGATCGGCCGCGACGGCTGCGGCCAGCCCCTCCACGGCGAAGGCGTCCAGCGCCCCCTGGCGCAGCTCGCCCCCGATCAGCCGGACGAGGAACCACTGCTCCTCCTCGGTGGCCGCCGCCATCAGCACATCCAGCTGCCGTTTGCGCTCCGCCTGCGCGCCCTTCCCGCTCACCTCGGCGATCCGCGCGAACGCGGCGTCCACCTCGGCGATGCTCAGCGCCGGCTCGTCGGCGGCCGGCGGCAACTCGCGCACGCTGCGCCAGCCCACTCCCGTACGGCGCTGCGGCAGCCGCCCCGCCAGATAGGTGACCACCACCGGCACCTCGGACGGCTCCGCCCTTCGGAACAGCTCCGCGAGCAGCGCCACCTTGTCGTTGCGGCCCGTGGCCCGGGCGATCCGGGCGAAGGCGCGAGCGATGTCTGCCAGCAGCATGGCCTCATGGTCGCCCATCGAGGCCGCGTGCGCTCCCGGCCGGCCCGCACGCCGTGCGGACCCGGGCTGCCCGGCGCAGAATCGGCAGTGTGGATCTCCCGGTGCTGCCGCCCGTGAAACCGATGCTCGCCAAGCCCGTCTCCGCGATCCCCGAGGCACCGCAGGGGATGCAGTACGAGGCCAAGTGGGACGGCTTCCGCTGTCTGGTCTTCCGGGACGGCGACGAGATCGAGCTGATCAGCCGGACGGGGAAGTCCCTTGTGCGGTACTTCCCGGAACTGGTCGACGGGCTCCGCGAGCGGATGCCGCAGCGCTGCGTACTGGACGGTGAGATCGTGCTCCCACTGGGCGGGCGGCTGGACTTCGAGGCGCTCCAGCAGCGCATCCACCCGGCCGCCTCCCGGGTACGGCTGCTGGCGGAGCGCACACCCGTCTCCTTCGTCGCCTTCGACCTGCTGGCATTGGACGACACCGGCTTCCTGGAGGCCCCGCTGACCGAGCGGCGCCGGACGCTGGAGAGGGCGCTGCGGGGCACGCGCCCGCCGCTGTATCTGGCGCCCGTGACCTATGACAGCGCCGTCGCCCAGGACTGGTTCGCGCAGTACGAGGGCGCCGGGCTCGACGGCGTGGTGGCCAAGCGGACCGATCTGCCCTACCGGCCGGGGGAGCGGGTGATGCTCAAGGTCAAGCACGAGCGCACGGCCGACTGCGTGCTGGCCGGGCTGCGCCCGCACAAGAGCGGCCCCGAGGCGCTGGGCTCCCTGCTGCTCGGCCTCTACGACGACTCGGGGGTGCTGCAGTACGTGGGCGCGTCGTCCTCGTTCCCGGCCGCGCGCAGACGGGAGCTGATGCGCGAGCTGGCACCGCTGGGCATGAACCGCCCCGAGGAGCACCCGTGGGCCCGCTGGCAGGACGAGGCCGCTCATGAGGAGGGCCGGATGCCGGGAGCGCCCAGCAGATGGAGCGGTGGCAAGGACGCCTCCTGGGTGCCGCTGCGCCCCGAGCGGGTGTGCGAGGTGGCCTACGACCACATGGAGGGGAAGCGCTTCCGGCACACGGTGCTCTTCCGCCGCTGGCGCCCGGACCGCGAGCCGGGCTCGTGCACGTACGAGCAGTTGGAGGAGCCGGTGCGGTTCGACCTGGAAGAGGCGCTCGGCGGCCGCTGACCCGTCACCCGGCGGGATCCGGTGCGGCCGGGTGCGCTCGCTCGCCCCCGGTCGGCTGCGGCAGTCCGGCGGCCAGCGAGGCGAAGCACGAGTCGAGCATGTCCAGCAGTTCCTCGGTCGGTGACTCGGGGTCCCATGCGCGGATCGAGGAGCGCAGCACCGTCAGTCCGACGCCGCCCAGCAGGCGGGGGTAGAGGGCGTCCGGGGACAGTCCGGTGCGTTCGGCGACCGCTTCGGCCAGCGCTTCGGCCATGTGGCTGTTGCTGTGCAGCAGTTTGGGAACCAGTTCGGGATAGGCGCCCAGCAGCCGTCGGCGCTCCCGCCAGCCCGCGTCGGCGACCAGCGCCGGAATGGCGGTACGCAGCGTCCGGTGCAGCGCCTGGAGCGGCGGCTCGCTCGCGGGGCGCGCGGTGAGCAGGTCGACGAGCTGGCCGGTGAGCCGGCGGTCCCAGTCGAAGACCGCGTCGTCCTTGGTCTCGAAGTAGTTGAAGAAGGTGCGTGCGGAGACCCCGGCGGCTTCGCAGATGTCCTGCACGGTGACGGCGGAGGGGCCGCGCTCCAGATACATCCGGACGGCGGCGGCACGCAGCGCCGACCGGGTCTCCAGTTTCTTGCGCTCCCGGAGCCCCTGGGCGGTCTCGGAGGTCGGGTCGGCCATCTGCAGCTCCTGTGCTGTCCCGTGCGCTGCCCCTTCGCAGGGTTCCTACAGTAGTGCATTTTTGCAGCACTGCATTTTTTTGTTAGCGTCTCTAATCATTGGCCATGCCATGCATCGCGGCGGAGACCGGACCGGCTGCTGCACGTACCGAGGAGGCGGACCCTGTCCATGGCGGAAAACGCGGGAAACGCGGGAAACGCGGGAAACGCGGAAGACGCGAAAGGCAAGGCGGACCCGGAGAGCGCGGGAGGCGGTACCTCCACGCTCGGCGCGACCGTACGCACCCTGGCGGAGACGCTGTGGTTCCCGGCGTTCTTCTTCACCGGCTTCCTCGTCTGCTATCTGCTGCCCTTCCACAACCCGGTGCCGCACCACGTGGACGTGGCCGTCGCGGGGCCGTCGGCCGTCCAGCTGGAACAGGCCCTCGAACACAAGAGCCCCGGCGCCTTCGACATCCACCAGGTCGCCGACGCGCAGGCCGCACAGGACGCGGTCACCGACCGTGAGGCCACCGCCGCCTATGTGCCCGACGCCGAGCATCCGAAGCTCTACGTCGCCAAGGCCGACGGCTACTCGCTCGAATCCGTCCTCCAGAAGACCTTCACCGGCGTCGCACAGCAAAGCGGCGGCCGGCTGCAGGTCCACGAGGCGGCCCCCACGGCGCCCGGCGACGGCATGGGCACCGGGCTGTTCTACCTCGTCCTCGCCTGCACCATCCCCTCCTACGTCAGCGTGATGATGCTGCTGCGGGCCACCACACTCGGGCGGCGCAAGAAGGTCGTCACCCTGGTGTCCATCGGTGTCGTGGAGAGCGTCGTCGCCTTCCTGGTGGCGCGCTCGATGGAGGTGATCCCGAACGAGCCGCTGGCCATCCCGCTGGTCTTCCTGATGACCCAGGCGGTCGCACTGACCTCCTACGGACTCGTCCCCTTCTGCAAGCAGTTCTTCCCGGGCGTGGCCATGGGGCTGTTCGTCCTGCTGAGCATGCCGTCCAGCGGCGGCGCGATACCCGTCCAGATGGTGCCCGGATTCTTCCGGGCACTGCACCCGATCATGCCGATGGGCAACCTCATCGAGGCGCTGCGCGGGCTGTTCTACTTCGACGGCAAGGACGTCTGGCAGCACACCCTCGTCATCTGCGCCTGGGTCCTCGCCGGTGTCGTCCTCATCGCGCTCGGCGCCTGGAAGGAGCGGCGCGCCGCCCGCAAGGAAGCACGCGCCGAGGAGGCGGCCGCGGCCGCCGAGCCGGCCGCCGAGCCGCCGGTCGAGGACCCCTCCTTCGAGCTGCCACGGCCCAGCGCCGTGGCCCCGCACAGCCGCCGCACGGGCCTGCACGAGCCCGATCTGACAGGACAGGTCACCGACGAACACGGCCGGCCGCTGCCCGGTGTCGCCATCACGGTCACCGGAACCCACGGCAGGGAACTCGTGCGCGCCATCACGGACCAGCACGGCGAATACGCGGCGGCGGGCCTGCCGGACCAGTTCGTCAATGTGATCGCCTCCAGCCCCGACCGCCTCGCCGCCGTCGCCCGCCTCCAGATCCGCGACGGCCACCCGATCCGCCACGACTTCCGGCTGACCCCCAGGCCGGTACCGGTGTAGCGGGGCCGTCCCCTCTCGGGAGAGGGGGCGGCGGGCGCGGTGACAGGGGCCCCCGACCTCGGCCGAAGCCGCGGCCTCGAACAGCGCGACGGCCGCCCCGCCCAGCCGGGCGGCCGTCGTCGGTGTGCGGGCGCGGGGTCTCAGGCGCCGGCGCCCTCCGCGCCGTCGGCGGCGGCCTGCGCCTCGGCGGCGCGCCGCACCTCGTCCATGTCCAGCTGCCGGGCCTGACCGATGAGGTCCTCCAGCGCTGCCTCGGGCAGCGCGCCGGGCTGCGAGAACACCAGGGTGCGGTCCCTGATGATCGCGAGCGTCGGGATGGACTGCACCTCGAATGCGGCTGCGAGCTCCTGCTGGGCCTCCGTGTCGACCTTGGCGAAGGTCAGGTCCGAGTGCCGTTCGGCGGCGGCCTCGTACACCGGGGCGAAGCTGCGACAAGGGCCGCACCACGAGGCCCAGAAATCGATCAGGACGAAGTCGTTTTCCGAGACCGTCTCCTCGAAGTTTTCCTTGGTCAGCTCGATCGTGCTCATGCTGTCTCCTGCCATGGGGGCATCAGGGCGGGCCGCGCCCTGGCGCCGGGGAACAAACTGTGCCGGGGTCCACATTCCCCGAGCCGGTTCCCGGCACAGGCCATGGCAACACACCCGGACCCAGGACGGCACGGCCGGGTACACGTCCCGTGCGGGGGCCTGTCCACGCGATGCCGGAGGGAGTGGCCGCAAGTGGCTGCAGAAGCGGTGGCCGAATCAGCGGGCGGAGGGGTCCACAGCACTCGGGTGATGACCATGAACGTGCTGGCGCCCCAGTACGCCGACCCGGCGGCCCGGCGGGCGGTACTGGCCCGGGAACTGCACCGGCTGCGCCCCGATGTGCTCGCCCTGCAGGAGGTGGGCCGCGACGAGCTGCCGGCCCTCGCCGGGGACGGTTGGCACCTCGCCCCGCACCCTCGGTGGTCGGCCGACGGCGTGGGTGCCGTGCTGGCCGCCCGACGGCCGTTCGGCCACGTCACGGCCGACCCGCTCCAGGTGACCGGGCGCACGGCGCGCACCGAGTGGTGCGGAGCCGTCGCCGCCGAGCTGCCGCTCCCCGAGCCGTTCGGCACGCTGCTGGTGGTCCACCACAAGCCGAGCTGGCCCTACGACTACGAGCACGAACGGGAGCTGCAGGCCCTCGCCGCCACCCGCCTCGCCGAGCAGGCCGCCGCCGCCCGTCCCGTGCGTCACACCGTCCTGCTCGGGGACCTCGACGCCACGCCGGACGCCGCGAGCCTCCGGTTCCTGCGGGGTCTTCAGACGCTGGACGGTGTCGGGGTCTGCTTCCAGGACGCCTGGTCGGCGGTGCACCCCGGCGAACCCGGACCCACCTTCGGCCCCGGCAACCCCCTCGTCCGGCAGGGTGACATGCCGGCGGTGGCGGACCGCCGTATCGACCACATCCTGGTGCGCTGCGGCTCGCACGGCCCCACCCTGCGGGTCTCCGGCTGCGAGCGGGTGCTGGTGCAGCCGGTGGACGGGGTGCAGGCCAGCGACCACTACGGGCTGCTCGCCGACCTCACGCTGCCGGACCACCCTCCGGGCCGGTGGGCCCTGCAGCGCTGAGTGCCGCGTGCACCGGAGCGCGGCCGGGGGTCATCCGTCGGCGCTTCGCACCTCGAAGCCGCCACGGCCGTCGAACCGGACCTCTCGTACGGCGTCGAAGCCGTCTGCCGGGGACGGCCTGCGCAGGCGCCGGTGGGTGGCCCGCAGGCCGACGTCCGGCACCCGGGCGCGGCCGACCCGGGCGGCGTTGCGGCGGAGCGAGGCCGCGAGGTCGGGCGGGAACCAGTAGGCGGTCACCCGGGCGCCGTGCGCGTGGCCCAGGGCGATCAGGGGCGCCCATTCCCCCGGTGAGGGATTGGTGTTGTCCACCGCGACGGGCTGCCCGGCCGCCAGCGCCTGGTCGATCAGTCGCAGCTGACGCCGCTGCTTGTTCCGGGCCGAACGGGGGAACAGGTCCTTGCTGACCAGCAGATGGCCGCCGACGGGCCCGCTGGTGCGCCCCTCGGTGCGGGCGCCGGTGTGTTCGCCGGAGAGATGCTGCCGATGGAAGGAGGACTTCCCGGCGGCTTGCAGCCCGACCAGCACGGCCAGCTCCGGGCCGCCCCTGATCGGCGCGTTCCGCTCCACCACCTCCTCCGGGTGGCCCCGGGGCCGTGCGGCCAAACGGGAGGGGGCGGCGGCCGGCGGGTGCGGTCGCTCAGCAGCCCGGCCCCTGGCCCTGCTCCACATGGCCGATCAGCACTTCATGTGGCCGATCAGCGCGGTGAGCTCCGCCAGTTCGTCGGCGGTCAGGTCGGTCAGCGGCGGGCGGACGGGCCCGGCGCTGCGGCCGGTGGCGGTCATCCCGGCCTTGACGATGCTCACGGCGTACCCGGGCCGCCGGTCGCGGAGTGCGGTGTAGGGGAGGACGAAGTCGGTGAGCAGCTTGGAGACGACCTCGTGGCGGCGGTCGCGTACGGCACCGTAGAACTCCAGGGCGAGTTCGGGGACGAAGTTGAACAGGGCCGAGGAGTAGGTCGTCACGCCCAGTTCCAGATAGGGCCGCGCATACGTCTCGGCGGTGGGCAGGCCGCCGATGAGGGTGAGGCGGTCGCCAAGCCGGGCATGGACGCGGGTGGCGGTCTCGATGTCGCCGACCCCGTCCTTGTAGCCGATGAGGTTGGGGCAGGCGTCGGCGAGCCGGAGGAGGGTGTCGGCGGTGTAGACGGCGTTGGCGCGGCTGTAGACGACGACGCCCAGCGAGGTGGCCCGGCAGACCTCCGCCACGTGCTGGGCCAGCCCTTCCTGGCCGGCTTCGGTGAGGTAGGGCGGGAAGAGGAGCACTCCGTCCGCGCCGGCCCGCTCGGCGGCGACGGCGAACTCGACGGCCGCCTTGGTGCCGTACCCCGCCGGGGCGAGGATCGGCGTGTCCTGCGGTGCTGTGCGTACGGCCGCCGCCACCACGCGGGCGACCTCCGCACTCGTCAGCGAGAAGAACTCGCCGGTGCCGCCGGCCGCGAAGAGCCCGCCGACCTGGTGGCGGGCCAGCCGGGCGATGTGCTCCCGATAGGCGTCCTCGTCGAAGGAGAGGTCGGGCCGGAAGTGCGTCACCGGGAAGGACAGCAGCCCGGAGCCGAGCCGGCGGCCGAGTTCCGGAGGGGTGAAGGACGTCATGGACGTGGTGCTCCTGTGTCGGAGAGGCGGAGGGGCGGGGGGCGGACGCGGGGGAGAGGGAGTGAGGAGCGCGTAGGTCGGGCGCGTGTGGGGCGGGCGCCCGGGTCGGGGCGCGCGTGGGTCAGGGGCGCTTGCCGACCTCGTGCTCGGCCTGCGTCCAGGCGCGGGCCTGGTCGCTGAGGGTGATGCCGAGCCCCGGGCGGGCGGGTATGTGCATCCGGCCGGCGCTGGTCTCCAGCCGCTCGTCGAACAGCGGTTCCAGCCAGTCGAAGTGCTCGACCCACGGCTCGATGGGGTAGGCGGCGGCCAGGTGGAGGTGGATCTCCATGGCGAAGTGCGGGGCCAGCTGCAGCTGCTGGTGCTCGGCGAGCGCCGCGAGCTTCAGGAACTGGGTGATACCGCCGATGCGCGGGGCGTCGGGCTGGATGACATCGGCCGCCCCCTGGCGGATCAGCTCCCAGTGTTCGGCGACGCTGGCGAGCATCTCACCGGTTGCCACCGGGGTGTCCAGCGCTGCGGCGAGCGCCGCGTGGCCCTGGGCGTCGTAGGCGTCGAGCGGCTCCTCGATCCACACCAGGTCGAACGGTTCCAGCGCGCGGCCCATCCGCCGGGCCGTGGGCCGGTCCCACTGCTGGTTGGCGTCGACCATGAGCGGGACGTCGTCGCCTACGTGTTCGCGGACCGCCCGCACCCGCTCCAGGTCCCGCTTGCCGTCCGGATGCCCGACCTTGATCTTGAGCCCGCCGATCCCGGCCTCCAGGGAAGCGGTGGCGTTGGCCAGTACCTCCTCGGTGGGCGTGTGCAGGAAGCCGCCGGAGGTGTTGTAGCAGCGTACGGAATCGCGATGCGCGCCCAGCAGCTTGGCCAGCGGAAGTCCGGCGCGCTTGGCCTTCAGATCCCACAGGGCGACGTCGAAGGCGGCGACGGCCTGGGTGGCCAGTCCGCTGCGGCCCACCGAGGCACCGGCCCACACCAGCTTCGTCCAGATCCGGCCGATGTCGCTGGGGTCCTCGTCCAGCAGTTGGTCGGCGATCTCCCTGGCGTGCGCGAACTGCCCCGGGCCACCGGCCCTCTTCGCATAGCTGAAGCCGATGCCCTGGTGGCCTTCCGCGGTGGCGATCTCCGCGAACAGGAACGCCACCTCCGTCATGGGCCGCTGCCGCCCGGTGAGGACCTTGGCGTCGCTGACCGGGGTGGCCAGGGGGAGGAGCACCGAGGAGAGTCGAACCCAGGAAATCCTGTCCCCGGTCGCCGCGTCGGCGTGCTGCGCCGCGTGGCCTGCCACATCGGAGGTCGAGAGGGTCGTCGTGGTCACCACTGTGTGTCCCTGGGGTGTGAGGTGGTTCGGGCCTGCGGGCCGGTGGCGGGCAGCACTGCCGCCGCTGTGCGCGGAGCCGGGGCTCGCCGTCGACCGCCTCCGAAGCTAGGGTCGGCGATTGATCCACGTCCAACATAAGTTTTGGATACGACCATACCGGGACGGCATCGTTGTTCACCCTGGCACAACTCACGAGCTTCATCGCGGTGGCCGAAGAGCTCCACTTCACGCGGGCCGCAGAGCGGTTGCGGATGACCCAGCCGCCGCTGAGCCGGCAGATCCAACTGCTGGAGAACGAGCTGCGCGTCCAACTGCTCGACCGCACCAACCGGTCCGTACGGCTGACCCCCGCCGGGCGCTCCTTCCTCCACGAGGCCCGCCGCATCGTGCGACAGGCCGAGCACGCCACGCTCGCCGTACGGCAGGCCTCGACGGGTGAGGCGGGTGCGCTGGCCATCGGCTTCACCGCCGCCAGCGCCCACTCGGCCCTCGGTTCGCTGCTGGACGTGGCCCGTAGCGCCATGCCCGGCGTCGAGGTCGTCCTGCGCGAGCTGGTCACCCGCGACCAGTTGGAGGCGCTCACCGAGGGGTCGCTCGATCTGGGGTTGATCCGGCCGGCCGCGGTCGGCCCCGAACTGAGGCTGCGGCCCGCCGGGCGCGAGGGCCTGCTGGCCGCGCTGCCCACCGGTCACCCGCTGGCCGTCAAGGAAGGGGACCTGGAGGTGGGCGACTTCGACGGCCAGGACTTCCTGATGTACTCGCCGATCGAGGCCCGCTACTTCCACGAGCTGCTGATCAGCATCTTCCGGGCGGCACAGGTCACGCCCGTCTTCACCCAGTACCTCAGCCAGATCCACAGCATCCTGGCCCTGGTCGACGTGGGCTGGGGCATCGCCCTGGTGCCGCAGACGGCGGCCCGGATGCGGCATGCGGGCATCACCTTCAAGCCGCTGGCACTGCCGAACCCCGAGCCGGTCCAGCTGAACCTGGTGTGGCACGAGAAGAACGACAACCCGGCGCTGCACTCGCTGTTGCGACAACTGGGACCTCAGGACTCACATCCGTAGCACCCGATCATTCAAGGAAGGTATCGCAGACAACAAAATTCACAATGGACGGGAATGGAGACCGAACCTACGGTCAGTCCTCAGCCGCCGGACCTGTGGCTTGGACCACACGCACGGCAGGACCACCCGCGGCAGCGCAGCCGCAATCCCACGGTCTAGGAGACTGACCCATGCCCGCTCTCGACCGGCAGGACGAGCCGGTGACCTCCGCCCCCGCCGCCGCGACCTCCGCGGCCCCCCGCACGGCAGGCCGCCTGAGATATCTGATCCTGGCGATGCTGTTCACGGTCACCACCATCAACTACGCCGACCGCTCCACCCTCTCGATCGCCGGCGACTCGATGCAGAAGGATCTGCACATCAGCTCGGGCGAGTTGGGCGTGCTCTTCTCGGCGTTCTCCTGGTCCTACCTCATCGCCCAGATACCCGGCGGCTGGCTGCTGGACCGCTACGGATCGAAGAAGGTCTACGGAGCGGCGATCTTCCTCTGGTCGGTGTTCACGATGGCCCAGGGAGCCATCGGCTTCTTCGCCGGAGCCGCCGTGGTGCTGCTGTTCATCCTGCGCTTCGTGGTGGGCCTCGCCGAGGCCCCGTCCTTTCCCGGCAACTCCCGTATCGTCGCCGCCTGGTTCCCCACCAAGGAGCGCGGACTCGCCGCCGCGCTGTTCAACTCGGCCCAGTACTTCGCCACCGTCGCCTTCGCCCCGCTGATGGGCTGGCTCGTCGTCACCATGGGGTGGGAGCACGTCTTCACCGTCATCGGCGGACTGGGCGTGGTGCTGGCGCTGGTGTGGACCAGGGTCATCCACCCGCCCCGCAGCCACCCGCGCCTCAAGCGGACCGAACTCGAACACATCGCGGCGGGTGGCGCCGTCGTCGACATGGACGCGCCCACACCCCGGGAGACGACCCGGGCCGAGGCCGCGACGACCGGCAGGCAGAACCTCGCCCACATCAAGGCGATGCTGCGCAACCGCACCATGTTCGGCGTCTTCGTCGGTCAGTACTTCATCAACACCATCACCTGGTTCTTCCTGACCTGGTTCCCCGTCTATCTGGTGCAGGATCGCGGCATGACCATCCTGGAGGCGGGTTTCGTCTCCTCGCTGCCCGCACTGTGCGGCTTCACCGGCGGCGTCCTCGGCGGCTTCCTCTCCGACCAGCTCGCCCGGCGCGGCCTCAGCCTCACCACGGCCCGCAAGATACCCGTCATCACCGGACTGCTGCTGTCCACCACCATCCTGATCTGCAACTACGTGTCCGCCTCCTGGCTGGTCGTGCTCATCATGTCCCTCGCTTTCTTCGGCAAGGGCCTGGGCGCCCTGGGCTGGGCGGTGATGTCCGACGTCTCGCCCAAACAGATCGCCGGCCTCGCGGGCGGTGTCTTCAACACCTTCGGCGCCCTCGCCGGCATCCTGACCCCGCTGGTCATCGGCTACCTCATCGACGCCACCGGCTCCTTCGACCTGGCCCTCGTCTTCGTCAGCGCCTGCGCCGCCATGGCCGTGGTCAGCTATCTGGTCATCGTCAAGGACATCCGCCGGATGGAACTCACCGAGCTGTGACCCCGCCCGCACCGCCCGGAGGCCTGTGCCGCGGGCGATTGTGCGGCGGCTGATTTCTTGCGGTGCGGCAGCCGATGAGGTGTTCTCCCCGGCGGGAATGGGGAGCGGCTTGGGTGGGTGGAGCGGCAGCCCGCGTTCCGCCCGGGAGACACCAGGGACAGCCGGACAGCAGGGACAGCGACGGCTCGGCGAAGGGGCGGCGGACGATGACCGGCACCGGAGACGAACACGCGGTCGAATCGCTGAGTGAGGCGGCAGCACTCGCGTACGTACACGGCATCTGTTTCAAGACGGGACCACCGCGCCGCGTCGGCGTCGAACTCGAATGGCTGGTCCGCCCGCTGCCGCCACCGCACGGCGGACCCTCGCACACCGCACCGCACCCTCCGCTCACCGGGGCCCCGACACCGTCTCCCTGGCCCACCGAAACCGCAGCGCCGCAGCCCTCCCCCCACCAGGACCGGGCCGGGGCCCGGGTCGGGGCGAGCACCCTGCGCACAGCCGCCGCCGCGCTGCGCGGCGTACCGCTCACCTCGGCGATCTCCCTCGAACCTGGCGGGCAACTGGAGTTCAGCTCCCAGCCGGCCACCTCCCTCGCCGCCTGCGTACGGGCCGTCTCAGCGGATCTCGCCGCCGCCCGCGAACAGCTGCGGCGGCACGGCATCGCACTCCTGGGCCACGGGCTCGACCCCCGTCCGCCCCTCCGGCTGCTGGAGGACCGGCGCTATCGCGCCATGGAGACGTACTTCGACCGCACCGGCCCGGCGGGGCGGGCGATGATGTGCTCCTCCGCCTCCGTCCAGATCTGCCTCGACGCGGGCACGGCCGAGCCGGGACCGTTCGGCCTGGGCCGCCGCTGGCTGCTGGCGCATCTGCTGGGCGCCGTGCTCACGGCGGCGTTCGCCAACTCGCCTGCCGTCGAGGGGCCCTGGTCCGGATGGCGCTCGGCGCGGCAGGGCGTATGGGCCGCGCTCGACGGCTACCGCAACCTCGCACCGCCCGGTAGCGGCGGCGATCCGCGTGCGGCGTGGGCGCGGTACGCGCTGGACGCGCCGCTGCTGTGCGTCCGCTCGGCACAGGGCCCGTGGACGGTGCCCCGCGACGGGATGACGTTCCGGCAGTGGATCCGGCGCAGCGCCCGCACCGGACCCGGCCACAACCGGCTCCGGCCGCCCCGGCTGGACGACCTCGCCTACCACCTGACCACCCTCTTCCCACCCGTACGCCCCCGGGGACACCTGGAGCTGCGGATGATCGACGCCCAGCCCGGTGAGGACGGCTGGATCGTGCCCCTCGCGGTGACCACGGCGCTGTTCGACGACGCCCAGGCCAGCGAGAGCGCCTACCGCGTCGTCAAGCCGCTGGCCGACCTCGCCACCGTGGGACCGGCCCCGCGCAACGCCCTGTGGCAGCGCGCCGCCCGGGACGCACTGACCGACCCCGAGCTGCACGCCGCGGCCCGCGACTGCTTCGACCTCGCCCGCCGGGCACTGCCCCGGCTGGGTGCGGGACGCCGGGTGCGGGCCGCCGTCGAGGAGTTCACCGCGCGCTATGTCGTACCCGGCCGCTGCCCGGCCGACGACCGGGCGGCCACCGCCGACCGGCCCGCCCCGCTCGGGGCCCCGCCGGCCGGGCCCGCCCCGCCGGACGACGGTCCCGCACCAGGACCGCCCCGGACCGCCCCAGGACAGCAGGGAGAACCATGGTGACCGCTGCCCACGGGCGCGCCGCGCTGCGCGCCCACGCCTTCGATGCCCTCACCCGCGCCCGTACCCGCACGCTGGCGCTCTCCGACTGCGTGGAGGACGCCGAACTCACCGCGCAGCACTCCCCGTTGATGTCCCCGCTGGTGTGGGACATGGCCCACATCGGCAACCAGGAGGAGCAGTGGCTGCTGCGGGCCGTGGGCGGCCGGGCGCCGCTGCGGCCCGAGATCGACTCGCTCTACGACGCCTTCGAGCACCCGCGCGCCGAGCGCCCCTCCCTGCCGCTGCTGCCGCCGGACGAGGCCCGCGCCTATCTGGCGAAGGTCCGCGGGGACGCCTTCCGGGTGCTGGAGCGCGCACAGCTGGAAGGACGCCCGCTGGTGGCGGACGGCTTCGCGTTCGGCATGATCGCCCAGCATGAGCAGCAGCACGCCGAGACCATGCTCATCACCCACCAGCTGCGGCGCGGCCCGGCGGCGCTGACCGCGCCGCCACCGCCCGCGGCGCCCACCGGGACGGCGGCACTGCCGCACGAAGTGCTCGTCCCGGCCGGGCCCTTCACCATGGGCACCGACGACGAGCCGTGGGCGCTGGACAACGAACGGCCCGCCCACCGCCGGGATGTGCCGGCCTTCTGCATCGACACCCTCCCGGTCAGCAACGGGGCCTATCTGCGCTTCATCGAGGACGGCGGCTACGCCGATCCCCGTTGGTGGACGCCCGCGGGCCGGGACCATGTGCGCCGCAACGGGCTGCGGGCGCCGCTGTTCTGGCGGCAGGAGCGGAACGGCTGGTGGCGCCGCCGCTTCGGGGTGCGCGAGCCCGTACCGGAGGCGGAGCCGGTGATGCACGTCAGCTGGTACGAGGCCGACGCCTACGCGCGGTGGGCGGGGCGGCGGCTGCCCACCGAGGCCGAGTGGGAGAAGGCGGCCCGCCTCGACCCGGACACCGGGCGCAGCCGCCGCTTCCCCTGGGGCGGCGCCGACCCGGAGCCCCACCACGCCAACCTGGGGCAGCGGCATCTGGGCCCCGCCCCCGTGGGCGGTTACCCCGACGGTGCCTCCGCGCTGGGCGTGCGGCAGTTGATGGGAGAGGTGTGGGAGTGGACGTCCAGCGACTTCGCGCCCTACCCGGGCTTCACCGCCTTCCCCTACCGGGAGTACTCGGAAGTCTTCTTCGGCCCCTCCTACAAGGTGCTGCGCGGCGGCTGCTTCGGCACGGACCCGGTGGTCGCCCGGGCGACGTTCCGCAACTGGGACCACCCGGTGCGCCGGCAGATCTTCGCCGGGTTCCGCACGGCGCGCACCCCCGCGCCGGAGGAGTCGGCGTGAGCGCCCCGGGCACGCCGGGCCGAGCGACCGGCAGCCGCTGATGTGCCGCCATCTGGCCCATCTGGGTCCCGCCCGGCCCTTGGGGGAGCTGCTGCTGGCGCCGCCCCACTCGCTCCACCGCCAGTCGTGGGCCCCGCGCCGCCAGCGGTACGGCACCGTCAACGCCGACGGTTTCGGGGTGGGCTGGTACGCCGACGGCGATCCGGTGCCCGCCCGCTACCGGCGGGCCGGGCCGATCTGGGCGGACGGCTTCTTCCCCGATCTGTGCCGGGTCGTACGGTCGTCGGCGCTGGTGGCCGCCGTACGGGACGCGACGACCGGCTGTGCGGCAGGCGAGGCGGCCGCGGCCCCCTACACAGCGGGGCCGTGGCTCTTCAGCCACAACGGTGCCCTGACCGGCTGGCCCGCGTCCGTCGCCCGGATCGCGGCCGCGCTGCCGCCGGACGAGCTGCTGGGTCTGGAGGCGCGCTGCGACTCGGCGCTGGCCTGGGCGCTGGTGGGGCACCTGCTGCGGGCGGGCGCCGGACCCGGCCCCGCGCTGGCCGAGGCAGCCGCCCAGCTGACCGCGGCCGCCCCCGGCTCGCGCTGCAACTTCCTGCTGACCGACGGCCGTACGCTCGCCGCCACCGCCTGCGGCGACACCCTCTGGTATCTGCTGAGGGCCGGTACGTCCCTGACCGTCGCGTCCGAACCGCACGACGCGGACCCGGGCTGGCGGCCGGTCCCCGACGCACATCTGCTCACCGGCGATCCGGGCGGCATCGAGCTGACCGCCCTGAAGGAGTCTCACGCGTGACCTCGAACTCCCGGTTCACCCTCACCCGCACCCTGCCCGCGAACGCCACTGCCGCCGCACTGGGCTCGGACGTCACCCAGGGGCTGACCCGCTTCCCCAAGACGCTGCCGCCCAAGTGGTTCTACGACGCGCGCGGCAGCGAGCTGTTCGAACAGATCACCGAGCTCCCCGTCTACTACCCCACCCGCACCGAGGCCCGCATACTCCGGGAGGCCGCACCCGAGATCGCCCGGCTCACCGACGCGCGCACACTGGTCGAACTGGGCTCGGGGTCCTCGTACAAGACCCGGCTGCTGCTGAGCGCGCTCGGCTCCCCGCTGACATATGTGCCCGTCGACGTCAGCGAGTCCGCGCTGGCCGAGGCCGGGCACGCGCTGCTCGCCGACCACCCCGGGGTGACGGTGCACGCCCTGGTCGCGGACTTCCAGCAGCGGCTGCCGCTGCCGCCGTGCCCGGAGCCGAAGCTGCTCGCCTTCCTCGGCGGCACCGTGGGCAATCTGCTGCCTGCCGAACGGGGCCGGTTCCTCGCCTCGCTGCGGGCCCGCCTCGGTCCGCACGACGCCCTGCTGCTGGGCACGGACCTGGTCAAGGACCCCGCGACGCTGGTCGCCGCCTACGACGATCCGGACGGCGTCACCGCCGCCTTCAACAAGAACGTCCTGCACGTACTCAACCGACGGCTGGGTGCCGACTTCGACCCGGACGACTTCGCCCACGTCGCCGCCTGGGACAGCGACAACGAGTGGATCGAGATGCGGCTGCGGGCCCGCCGGGCCCTCAGCGCGAAGCTGCCCGCCCTCGACCTGAGCGTCGACTTCCGGGCCGGGGAGGAACTGCGTACCGAGGTGTCGGCGAAGTTCCGCAGGCAGGGCGTGCGCGCCGAGCTCGCCGCCGCGGGGATGCGGCTGCACCGCTGGTGGACCGACCCCGCACACCGCTTCGCCCTCAGCCTCGCCGTGCCTGCTCCGGTCGCGTCGTGAGGGCCGCCGTGCGCATCCTGCGGGGGTGAGGTACGAGCAGACCACGACCGTTGCCGGGGACGCCGACGCGGTCTTCGCCCAGATCACCGAGCAGCTGCGCCGACGGGGGCTGCCGGCCGAGGTGGACCGGGACAGCCGCACCGCGGTGTGGGCCTCCGGGCCCGGCGGCGGCTGCGCCGGGCAGCTGTACGTCACCGACGCGCGGCTGCCCGGCGCGCGTGTCACGGTCAGTGTCGAGACGGAAGCCGCCGACGCGGTCCGCATCCTGGCCGGGATCGACCGGGCTCTCGCCGCCCTTCCCGGCGACGCCTGAGGCGGGGGCCGGGTCTCCGCCCGCCGGACCGGGCAGCCGCGAGGTCAGCGGCCGGGCGGAAGGGGCGACGGGCGCACCCCGTGGTGCGCCCCGCTCCTTCGGCGCCCGGTCACCGGCTCAGCTCGACCTTGCCGAACAGCGCGGCGTAGCCGCTGGGCAGCTGGCTGAGCAGTTGGTTGAGCTCACCACCGGAGACGGCCTCGGCGAGTGTCGACAGCACCGCACTGGCGTCCCACTCGGCGGTGCGGGGCCGCGCGTTGGTGCGCTCGGCGACATGGGCGCAGAACTGCTCGACGCCGTACGTCTCCGCCGGATCCTCCCCGGCCTCCGCCACGACCGGACCCAGCGGACCGGGCAGCTGGGCCGCCAACTCCTGCGCCTTGACGGGAGTGATCCGGGAGGCGAGGACGCTCAGTACCGCCCGGGTGACCTCTTCGGCCTCCGCCCGGTTCTGGTACTCGCCGCGCTCGCGGACCTGGGCCAGGAACTCGTCGTACCTCATGGTCAGCTCCTTCGTACCGCTGGACGGGTGCTCTCCCGTCACGCGGTACCCCCTTCCGGCGCATCTATGGGCCGGTCGGCAGCCCGGTGTAGTTCTCCGCCAGCTCCGCGGCGGCGTGCGGCGAGGTGGCGATCCGGTCCAGCTGGGACAGCTGCAGGCGGGTGTCGAAGGAGGACTGACCCGGTGCGATGTGCAGGGTCGTGGTCATGAAGTGCGAGAAGTGCTCGGCCCGCCACACCCGCCGCAGACAGGTGTCCGAGTAGCTGTCGAGCAGCTGCGCCGAGCCCGTCTCGTACAAATGTGCGAAAGCGCGGGCGAGGACCGTCACGTCGGAGGCGGCCAGGTTGAGCCCCTTGGCGCCGGTCGGCGGGACGATGTGCGCGGCGTCCCCGGCGAGCAGCACCCGGCCGTACCGCATCGGTTCCGTCACCGAACTGCGCATCGGCAGCACCGACTTTTGGGTGACCGGGCCGCGGTTGAGCCGCCGGCTCCGGTCGGCGCCGAAGCGGGCGTCCAGCTCGTCCCAGATCCGCTCGTGAGGCCATGCGTCCGGATTCGTGCCGTTCGGCACCTGGAGGTAGAGCCGGCTGACCGTGGGGGAGCGCATGCTGGCCAGTGCGAAGCCCCGCTCGGAATGGGCGTAGACGAGCTCGTCGTAGCAGGGCGGTGCCCCGGCGAGGATGCCCAGCCACGAGTACGGAAAGGTGCGCTCGTGGACGCTGCGCGCACCCTGGGGAACGGCACGCCGCACCACGCCGTGGTACCCGTCGCAGCCGACGACGTAGTCGCAGGTCAGCGTCGCCTCCTGGCCCCGGCGCAGATAGTGGACGGTGCAGTGGCCGGCGTCCGCCGCGGCGCCGGTGACGGCCCGCACCGGCGCCTCGAACAGCAGCGGACCGCCCTCCTGCGACTGGAGCGCCACCAGGTCCTTGACGACCTCGGTCTGCGCGTAGACCCACACCCGCCGGCCCCCGGTGAGGGCGGGGAAGTCGATGC